>NZ_JBGCUM010000004.1:0-193877 GCF_054177665.1 Roseateles sp. P5_E8
ACAAGGCGCAACCGCCGCCGTGGGGCCTCACCCCACAAGGTGGGTGCAACGCCGGATGGCGTGGCAAATCGCCCCGGCCCTTCGGGTTGGCCCGTCTTGGGGTCGCATGCGGCGTTGCAAATGCTCGCCGGGTGTGCAACCCGACTCCGCTTTGCGCCTTGCCTGCGGCCCCATGGCGGGCCAACGCGCACCCATCCCAAAGCCCGACAGCCTCCTATGCCGCCTGGCTGCGATTGACGCGCCAGCAGTCAAGCAGTTGCCGCGCCACCCCTGGCAGCTCGCCCCGGCCCACCCGCTTGGCGAAGCCGAAGCGCTCGCCGGCATAGAGGCGGTCATAGGCCATGCGCGACACATGCGCCGGCCAGCCCTGGGCCGCCATCAGCGCCGAGAAGCGTTCCAACTGGCGCAGCTCGGCCTGGACGGGTCGTTCATGGCTGGGCACGAGGTCGTCGACAACCAGTCGAGCGGCACCGTCCTTGAAGGTGATGCGACGCGGCGCGAGGCTGGGCAGCGGGAGCGGCCGGCGGTGGCGGGAGTTCATGGCCGCAAAGATAGAACCGAGGCCCCACATGCCCGCGCCGAAAAACACCGCTTCCGCGGCCTTCCCTCGAAAGCCGCCGATCAGGTCGCCGAAGCCGTGGTTTTGGTCACACCCACGCCGGTCCGGCGCGGCCGCCCGGCCCCATCAAATCGAACCAACGAGTTGCAGGATCTGGGTCATCAGCTGCTGCGGCCGCAGGGGCTTGCCGAGATGGGCGTCGAAACCGGCGTCCAGCGCATGGGCGCGGTCGGTCTCCCGCGAGAAGGCGGTCAGGGCAATCGCCGGCAGGCGACGCCCACCGTTCTCCCTGAGCCTCAGCTCGCGAATCAGCTCGTAGCCATCGCGGCCGGGCATGCCGATGTCGCTGATCAGCAGGTCGAAGCGGCGGGTGTCCAGGCCGTCGAGCGCTTCGTCCACCGACGCGGCATGGCGGACCTGCATGCCCTGGTCGCCGAGGATCATGGTCAGCATGGCGCTGGCCTCCACGTCGTCCTCGACCAGTAGCACCTGCAGCCCGACGAGCACCGTCGAGGTGGCATCGCCCAGCGGGGCAAAGCCGCTGGCCGCCCCCGGCTCCGAAGGCGTCGCCATGGCTGGCGCGCCAGGCAGCCAGAAGCTGAACTGCGCGCCCAACCCCCGCCCCCCGCTCGCCACACTGACGTGGCCCCCATGCGATTCGACGAGGTTCTTGACGATGGCCAGGCCCAGGCCCAGGCCGCCATGCTGGCGGTTGCTGCTGGCGTCGCTCTGGGCGAAGCGGTCAAAGACGAAGGGCAGGAAATCCGCCGCGATGCCCTGGCCCTGGTCGCCTACCGTGACGGCCACGCCGCCGTCTTCGGCGCGCAGCTTCAGCGTGATCTCGCTGCCCGCGGGCGAAAACTTGAGCGCATTGCCCAGCAGGTTCCACAGCACCTGCTGGATGCGCGAAGCGTCGGCGTAGATCTTGAAGTCTTCCCGCTCCAGGTCCAGCAGCAGGCGGTGGCCATTGCGCTCCAGCAGCGGCTGCACGGCGGCGGCAGCGGCCGCGATGAGGCTGCCGACGTCAACCCATTCCCTGTTCAGCGGCAGTTTGCCGAGGTTGAGCCGCGACATGTCGAGGATGTCGGAGATCAGGCGCGCCTGCATGTCGGCATTGCGCTCGATGGCGGCAAGACCGCGCTCCAGCAGCTCGGGGCTGCTGCGCTTGCGCAGCATGTGGGCCCAGTTCAGGATGACGTTCAGCGGCGTGCGCAACTCGTGCGACAGCACGGCGATGAGGTCGTCCTTGAGCCGGATGTGGCGCTCGGCCGTGCCGCGCGCACTGCGCTCGCGCTCCAGCAACTCCTGGCGCTGCTGCTCCACCAGCAGGCGCTGCGAGACGTCGGTCGCCACGAGCATGGCGATGCCGGGCTCGATGTAGCTGGCCCCCGCCCACGCGACGGGCACGAGCCGGCCGTCGGGGCGGATGAGCTGGAACTCGGCGTGCGCACTGTCGGCGGACAACTGGCGCACGAAGGCCTCGGCCACCGGGCCGTCGGCAGGCGCCACGAAATCGCGCAGCGAGCGGCCATTCACCTCGGCCTGCGTGCGCCCCAGCAAGGCCAGCAGGGCGGGGTTGACGTCCAGCAGCCTGCCGTCGACGAGGTCCACCAGGGCGATGCCGCCCGGCGCCCGTTCGAAGGCGGCGCGGAACTTGGCCTCGCTGTGGCGCATCGCGTCCTCGGCCGCGCGCGTGCGCACCAGCGACTGGATGGTCGAGACCAGCACCGCCGGCTCAACGGGATGGGTCAGGTAGGCGTCGGCGCCCGAGTCCAGGCCGCGCACCTTGTCCTCGTCGGTCAGGTAGGCCGCCGTCAGGTGGATGACCGGCAGCTTGAAGGTGGTGGGCTGGCGGCGCAGGCGGCGGCAGACCTCCAGGCCGTCGATGTCGGGCAGATGGATGTCCAGCACGATGGCCGAGAGGCTCTCGTCGGCCAGCGCCAGCGCGCCGGCGCCAGTCGACGCCTCGACAACCGGAAAGCCCGCCGACTGCAGCAGGCGCACGGTGGCGTAGCGGCCGACCGGGTCGTCGTTGACCACCAGCAGACTGTGCCGCGAGCGGTCCAGGCTGCGCCCGCCCGACGCGACAGACGCTTGCGGCTCGGTCATGGCTGAGTAGCCTCCAGCGGCGCCTTGGCCAGCCGCAATGGCAGGGTGACGGTGAAAGTCGAGCCCTCGCCGGCTTCGCTTTGCAGCGCGATGCTGCCGCCGAGCAGCTCGGCCAGGCGTTTGCTCAGCGACAAGCCCAGGCCCGTGCCGCGCATGCGCTTCTGGATGGGGGAGTCGAGCTGCGAGAAGTCCTGGAAGATGGCCGAATGGAACTCGGGCGCGATGCCGATGCCGGTGTCGGCCACCGAGAAGACGATGAACTCGCCCTGCTGCACGGCCGACACACGCACCTCACCCTGGGTGGTGAACTTGAGTGCATTGGCGATGAAGTTGCGCAGGATCTGCGACAGCTTGGCGTTGTCGGTGAAGAGCTGCCTGGTGCCCTGCGGCTCCTCGAAGATCAACTGCACGTCGGGATTCACCAGCACCGGCTTGAACATGCCGCGCAGCGCCGAGAACATGTCCACCAGCTCGAACCAGGCCGGCGACACGTCGATGCGCCCCGCCTCGACCTTGGCCAGGTCCAGCAGGTCGTTGACCATTTCAGCGAACTCCTCCGATGTCGTGCGGATGAAGTTGATCTGCTTTTCCTGCTCTGCGGTCAGCGGGCCGTCGACGCGGTCCAGCAGCAGGCGCGTCAGGCTGCGGATGGAGGCGATCGGCGTGCGGAACTCGTGGCTCATGTAGGCCAGGAAGCGGCTCTTCAGCTCGGTGGCCTGGCGCAGCTGCTGGGCTTGCGTGTCCAGCTCGGCGTACAGCGCCAGCACGCCACCGTTGGTCTCTTCCAGCTCCTGCTGCAGCGACGCGACCTGCTGGCGCGACGCCTCCAGCGCCGCTTGCAGCGCGTTGACTTCGAGGACGGGCAGTTCCTGCATCAAGACTCTCGAAGTTCAATGACGCCGCAGCACGACGACCGTCGCGTCGTCGCGGCCACGGCAATGGTCGCGGATGAGCCAGCCGGCCACCACCATGGGCTCGCACTGCAGCAGGCCCGTCGCGTCGCCCAGATTCCAGCGCGACACGATGCCGTCGGAAAACAGCACGAGGATCGCATGATCCGGCCAATCGAAGGTGGTGTCCTGCAGGCGGCGGATCTGCACGCCCAGCGTGCCGGGCTGTGACATCAGGCCGCGGTCGCTGACGCCCGAGATCAGCCGGCCGGAGACATTGCCGGCGCCGGCAAACACCAGCTTGTCCAGCGAGGGCTCGATGGCGACGATGGCGACGGCCGCGCCGCGCGTGCTGCGCATCGTCGGGTGGGCGTCCTCCAGCATCGCAGCGGGTTCGTTGGCCTTCGTGCGCTGGAACAGGTCCAGCGCCGTGTCCGATGCTTCCGCGGCATCCGGGCCGTGGCCCAGGCCGTCGGCCATCATCAGCAGCGTGCGCCCATCTTTCACGCGCATGCCCCAGCCGTCGCCGGACACCTGCTCTCCAGGTGCCGGCAGGCCGATGCCTGCTACCGTGAAGCCAGGTCGGGTCGGCGTGCGGGCCGTGCCGGCCTCGAAACGCGCCGAGATGACGGCACCGCGTTGCGGCAGCGAGAAGGCCGAGAAGCGGTTGGCGAGGCGTTTGACGGCGCCCAGCCCAGTGCCCGCCGTGCCGCCGGTAGAGAAGCCGTCCTGCAGGCAGCGGCCCACATCCATGCCGGGGCCGGTGTCAAGCGATAGCAGCTCCACCGCATCGCCGTCCAGGCCCAGCAGCAGCGCGCCGCCGCCCGCATGACGGAACAGATTGGTGCCAAGCTCGGTCACACCGAGCGCCAGGCGGCCGGCAGCAGCGTCGTCGAAGCCGAGTTCAGCGGCCAGCACATGCGCCGCGCGCCGCGCCTCACCGACCTGGCTGGCATCGTCGATGGCAAACCGTTGATAGGGTCGCATCCGCCGCTACTTCCAGCGCGTGATGGTCACGCGGGTACCCTGGCCAACGGTTGATTCCAGCTCGAATTCGTTGACCAGCCGCTTGCTGCCTGGCAGGCCCTTGCCCAGGCTGCCACCCGTCGTCCAGCCGTCCTTCATCGCCAGATCCAGGTCCGGGATGCCCGGGCCCTGGTCGACGAAGGAGAGCGTCAGGCCGGCGCGAAGGCCCTCCTGGCGCAGCCGCCATTCCATGTCGCCACCGCCGCCGTAGACCAGCGCGTTGCGCGACAGTTCGCTGGCTGCGGTGACCATCTTGGTCTGGTCGACGAGGGAGAAGCCGAGCTGCTGCGCCAGCTTGCGCACGAATTGCCGGCTGGTGACGACATCGTTCTCGCTGCGGATCGGCACGCTGCCTTCAGTCGCCGTCGGATTCGCCGTCATCAGGTTGCTCCTCGGTTGCCTGGCGGAGCATTTCCATGCCGCGATCGACGTTCAATGCCGTGCGCACGCCGGTCAGCGAGAGGCCGAGTTCCACCAGCGTGATGGCCACCGCAGGCTGCATGCCCACGACCACCGAGTTCGCGCCGAGCACATGGGCGATGCTGGAGATGCTGGCCAGCATGCGGCCGATGAAGGAGTCGACGATCTCCAGCGCCGAGATGTCGATCAGCACGCCGGTGGCGCCGGTGCGTTCGATCCTGGCGGCCAGGTCGTCCTGCAGGGCCAGCGCGGTCTGGTCCATCAGGTCGACCTGGATGGTGACCAGCAGGGTGCGGCCCAGCTGGAGGATGGGGATGCGTTGCACTTCAGTCCGCCGCGGCCGTTGGCGCCGCCGGCGCACCGGTTGCTGCGGGCTTGCCGCGACTGATGACGAAGCCGGCGCGCTTCATCGCCACCTGCAGCGCGTCGGCCAGCGTGGCCTTGGTGATGATGCCCTGAAGGTCAATGCCCAGGTGCACGATGGTCTGCGCGATCTGCGGGCGGATGCCACTGATGATGCATTCAGCGCCCATCAGGCGGATGGCGGTGACGGTCTTCAGCAAATGCTGGGCGACCAGCGTGTCGACGGTGGGCACGCCGGTGATATCGATGATGGCAATGGTGGAGCCGGTGTCGACGATGCGCTGCAGCAGCGCCTCCATGACGATCTGCGTGCGGCCGCTGTCCAGCGTGCCGATCATCGGCACGGCCAGCACGCCGTCCCAGAGCTTGATGACCGGCGTGGACAGCTCCAGCAGCTCCTGCTGCTGGCGGTTGATGAGCTCCTCGCGGCTGCGCTGGTAGGTCGTCACCGTGAACTGGGCGAGGTTGTCGATCAGCGTGGACACCTGCCACACGACTTCCAGCAGCGCGGCGGGTTCGCTGGCGAGCACCCGCTGAAGGCCCGAAAAGACCGGCTTCTTCAACGCCAGCACGAAGCGGCTGGTGTCCGCCGCCGTCGAGCCCTGCGCGGCGCGTGAGCGTGACAGCGCGGCCAGGAATTCGCGGCTCTTCTCCCAGGCCCGGTCGTCGAAGTTGTCGATGCTGCCTTTGGCTTGCAGGCCGGACTGCAGGGCATCCAG
The DNA here is from genome assembly GCF_054177665.1 of Roseateles sp. P5_E8. Taxonomy (NCBI): domain Bacteria; kingdom Pseudomonadati; phylum Pseudomonadota; class Betaproteobacteria; order Burkholderiales; family Sphaerotilaceae; genus Roseateles; species Roseateles sp. P5_E8. The sequence continues at coordinate 6,087 of NZ_JBGCUM010000004.1, forward strand.
CAACTGCTCGGTCCCCTGCACTTCGGTGCTCAGGCTGCGGCCACCGCCACCGGCAGCCAGCTCGGCCTGCCATTCGGCAAGGACCTGGGCGCGATGCTGCGACAGCAGCGTTTCAAAGGCCGCACTGTTGTTCTTCATGGGTTCCTTGGATGAACGGTAGGGGCCGTCGTTATCTGCGTGCCGGGGTGGCATCGAGCGCAGCCGATAGTAGTCTTGGGACGCGGCCTTATCTGTCGGACAACACGCCGCGCTGCAAGCACGGCTACTTCGCCTGCCCCTCAGCGCCGCCAGGGTGCGCTCACGATGGCCTTGGCCGCTTCAGCCTCCGGCAGCGCCTTGGCGAACAGCCAGCCCTGCCCCACCTGCACGCCCAGTTGCTCGAGYAACGCCGCCTGCTGCTCATCCTCGACGCCCTCGGCCAGCGTCTGCTTGCCCAGGGCCAGCGCGAGGCCGACGATGGTGCGGACGATCTCCTGCGCCTCGCGGCCGGCGGCCAGGCGGATGACGAAGCTGCGGTCGACCTTGAGCGTGTCGAAGGGGAAGCGGTGCAGATAGGCCAGCGACGAGTAGCCGGTGCCGAAGTCGTCGATGCTGAGCTTGAAGCCCATGCGCGCCAGCTCCTGCAGCACCTCGGCGCTGCGCTGCGGGTTGGCCATGGCCATGCTCTCGGTGACTTCGAGCTTCAAGCGGTGCGTGGGCACGTCGCCCAGCGCCGCCAGCGTGGCGCGGGCGTCGGCCAGCAGCTCGACATCGCGCTCCAGCTGCACGCCAGACAGGTTGACGGCCACTTCACCGGTGAAGCCCAGCGGCTGCCAGCGGCGCAGTTGGGCGGCGGCTTCGAGCAGGCCCCAGCGGCCTATGGCCGTGATCTGGCCGCTGGCCTCGGCCACCGGGATGAAATCGCCCGGCATGATCAGGCCCCGGGTCGGGTGGCGCCAGCGGATCAGCGCCTCGAAGCCGAGCAGGCTGCGGTCCGACAGGCGCACGAAGGGCTGGTAGTGCAGCTCGAACTGGTCGCCTGCGGCCAGCGCCACGTCGATGGCGTCGCGCAGCCAGCGGCGCGATTGCTCGACCAGTTGCTCGGCGGGGTCGAACTCATGCGTCTGCCCTGGGCCGGCGGACTTGGCGCGGGCCAGCGCACCTTCGGCGGCGGCCATCAGCTCGTCGGCGCTGCCAGGCCCGTGGCGGCGCTGGGCCCAGGCGATGCCGGCGGTGATGGCCAGGCCATGCTCACCGAACGGTGGCGCCAGCACATCCTGCACGCTGCGCGACAGATCGGTGGCCACATCGCCACCGGCCAGCAGCAGCGCGAATTGATCAGGCCCCAGCCGGGCGACGAGATGGCGGGCGCCGAAGTCCGCCTTGAGGCGCCCGGCCAGCTCGGTCAGCACCGAGTCGCCCACCACGGGGCCGTGGGTTTCGTTCAGCGCGCGAAAGCCATCCAGGCCCAGCAGCAGCAAGCCGGTCTCGGGGGCGGACATGCCGCTCAACAGCTGCGTCAGCTGCTCGCGGAAGAGCACGCGGTTGGCCAGGCCGGTGAGGCGGTCGTGCAGCGCGTCGTAGCTGATCTGACGCTGCAGACGCTGGCCCTCGGAAATGTCGGTCAGCGAGCCGGCCATACGCACAGGTTTGCCGTCCTCGCGCACCGCCAGGCCGCGTGCCAGCAGCCAGCGCTCCTGGCCGCCCTGGTTGAAGTGCAGCATGTGGTGGAACTGCAGGCTCTGGCCGTCTAGATGGGCCTGCAGCTCAGCGTTGAAGGCCGCCTTGGCCGGGGACTCCAGCGGCAGCGTCCAGGCCGTGATGGCCTGACCGGCCTCGGCGGCCGACAAGCCCATCAGCCCCAGCCAGCGCGGCGAGTAATAGACGTCGCCGCTGTTCAGGTCCCAGTCCCACAGACCGTCGTTGGCGCCCTGGGCGGCCAGCGCGTAGCGCTGTTCGCTGGCGGCCAGGCGGCGGGACGCGACACGGCGCTGGCCCTGCTCGGCACCGGCGCGCAGCACGCTGGCGCCCAGCGTCGCCAGGGCAAGTGCCAGCAGCGGCGGCGCCAGCGACAGCACGAGGTGGCGGCTCTCGAAGCCCCATTGCGCCAGCGCCAGCAGGGCCAGGGTGGCCAGCCCGATCAAGGCGAGGCCGCGGCCCAGGGACAGGCGCGCCAGCAGCCAAACGGCGCCAAGGGGCAGCAGGATGATCACCGCCAGCTCGACCGCGCCGCCCCAGTACGGGCGCACCAGGCTGCGGCCGGTCAGCAGGTTGTCGGTGACGGTGGCCACGCGCTCCATGCCGGGCATGCTGTCATCGAAGGGCGTCGGAAAGTGGTCGCCCGCCGCAAGCGCGGCCACGCCGACGACGGCCACGCGGCCGCGCAGCCGGGCCGGGTCGACCTTGCCCGCAAGCAGTTCGCCAAAGCCGACGGACGGGAAGGTGGCGCTGGGGCCGTAGAAGTTGACGCCCAGGCGAGACAGCTCGTCCAGCGGCGCGCGCAGGCCGCTGCCGATCTGCAGTTCCTGGCCGAAGCTGGCGCGCACCTGGCCCCATTCCACGCCGCGCGCAAAGGCGGCCAGGCGCAGCGCGAGCGAGGGGTAGACCTCGCCGTTCAGGCGCAGCAGCGGCAGGTCGTGGCGCAGGCTGCCGTCGCTCTCGCGGCGCACGATGACGTGGCCCAGGCCGGCGGCCGCAGCGGCCAGACTGGGCTCGGGCGCGAGCAGGCGGCGAGGCTTGTAGAAGTCGGCCTCGCTGCGGGCCAGCGCCGCCTCGTTGTTGTAGCCCAGCAGGGCCTGGGCGAGGATGGGCGCAGGCGCCGCCGATGCGTCGGCCGCGCCGTCGTCGGGCAGCGCGAACGGGATCAGCGTGCGCCCGCCGGCCTTCATCGCGCTGGCCAGCGCCGCGTTGGCCTCGGGCGTGCCGCCGCCGGGCAGCAGCAGGATGTCCAGCGCGATGGCGCGGGCGCCGCCGTCCTGCAGCGCCTGCACGGCGCGGGCGATCTCGCTGCGGTCGGGCACGCGGCCGCCCAGCGCCTCCAGCGCGGCGTCGTCCACACGCACCAGCAGCAGCGGCAGCTCGGTGCCGGGTGCAAGGTAGCTGCGCCAGGAGGTCTGGGCGTCCAGGGCCCAATGGTCCAGCCGCTCGAAAGCGGTCACCTCGGTCCGCAGCGCCCACACGGCAATGCCGAGCAGTGCGGCGGCAAGGGCGATCAGCGCATAAGCCAGGCCGGCAGTCGCGCGCCTCAATCCAGCGACCCCAGGCGCTGTTCGACACGTTGCACCTTGTCCGCCGTCCAGGTCGCGACGTCGGTGCAGTCCCGGGCGTCGCAGCGCGTGCCGCTGTTGGTTTTGGCCAGGCGCACCGGGTAGCGCGGCTTGATGCCGCGGGTCTGCGGGCCGACGGGTTCGACGTCGACCGCGCCGGTTTTCACGAGCACGGCGGTCGCCCGGTCGTCGCCCACCTCGACGCTGAACTCGGTGCCGCGCACGGCGGTCACGGCGGTGGACGTGCGCACTTTCCAGCTGCCACCGGCCGAGGGATTCACGCGCTGGCCGATCAGGCCCAGCTCAAGCAGCAACTCGGCATGCCGCGGCTGGGTGCCACCGGCGCTGAAGGCCTCGATGCGCAGTTGGCTCCGGTCGGCCAGCACGAGCACCGATCCGTCGATGAACTTCAGCCGCACGCGGCCGGCCGTGCCGGTGCGCAGCGCGGTGCCCACGGCGAGCTTGTCGCCCACGGCCAGGGCCCCGCCGTCGACCCGCTGGGCGTCGCCGCTGACGGCCATGACCTCGCAGGCCTGCTGGGCAAAGGCCGCTGAACTCAGCAGGGAAAGGCTCAACAACAGCGCGCGCATTTCAAGACTCCTATCGAGATGGATCGCCGAAGAGGGCGTATCCGGCCCAGTAGAACGGATGCGCCCAGCGCCCGCCACCGAGAGTTCCCTCGATCATCCCCACTTGAGCGAGGCGCAGTGCCTCGGCGCGGGGGGCCTTGGCGGCGAAGGTGGCAGACGTCAGCGCGGCGGCCGAGGTCGTCTCGACCGACCAGTGCGTGGCCAGCACCGAGCGGCTGCCGGCGAAGAAGAAGCCGCGCACCAGGCCCGACATGGCCGCCCCGCCCTGCTCTCCCGCCGCTGTGTTGCAGGCCGACAGCAGCACGGCCTGGGCGTTCAGGCGCAGCGTCAGCACATCGTCCAGCTCCAGCAGCGGTGACACGCTGGCGTCCTTGCCTGGCGCCAACGCCAGCGCGGGCTTGGAGACGCCCGGCAGCTCGCCGGGCATCAGCCCGTGGGTGGCGAAGGCGACGAGGCGGCGGTCGTCCAGCCTGGCGGCCAGCACGGCCTCGCGCGTGGCGGCGGCGCCCAGCAGCAGGTCGGTCTGCGGGTTGGCACCCACGGCCTTGGCCAGCGCGGTCAGCTCGGTGCGGGTCTCGGGCAGGGGCGGGATGTCGCCATAGCTGAAGCCCCAGGCGGCGTCGTACTTGGTGGCACTCTGGCCAAGGGCCGCACGACCGGCCTTGGCGGTGGACTTGAACAGAGGGTCGCCCACGCCGAACAAGGCCTTGGCCGCGGGTGCCGGCGAGGCCGCACGGCGCAGTGCGTAGAGGGCCCCGGCCGACGGCAGCTGCGTGACGGCCATCTGGCGCGCGACGAAGGCCGTCGGCTGGTCGGCAGTCAGCGCGGCAGCAAACGGCATGCCGGCCAGCGCGCCGTCGGCGGCGACGAGCAGGCTCTTGACGCCGGCGCCGGGTTGCAGCGGTGCGATCAGTTCCTGCCAGATCTCGTGCAGCGCCTGCACCGGCAGCTTCGACGGGCGGCCGGTGCTGAGGTCCAGCGCGGTGCGGATCTGCGCCACCCGCTCGGCCCAGCCGGCCGCGCCTATCTTGGAGGCCGAGAAGCGCGTCGCTTCGCCCGGCACGATCAGCCAGGTCAGCGTGGCGCCCTCCAGCGGCTGCACGACGAGCAAGGCCTCGCCGGGCGACATCAGCTTCTGCAACGCGGCCGGCGCGGGCAGCGTGGGCGTGACGAGGTCGGCATAGGCCGGGTAGGCCTTGGCGACGCGATCGCGCTGGACCGTCAGCGCCTCGCGCGCGGCCTGGGCGGCCTCGCGCTGCTGGCGCACCTGCTCGCGCACGGCGGCGAGTTCGTCGGCATTGGCCTTCTGCTGCTTCTTGCGCTCGGCATCGGGCAAGGCCTTGAGCTGGGCCTTGGTCTCGTCGCTGCTGTTGCGGCGGCGGATGCGGTCCTCCTCGCCCAGCGAGGCGTTCAGCGTGCTGTGTCTGGCTGAAGCGGCGGCGCGCAAGGTCTGCTCCTCTTCGAGCAGCCCGCGCAGCGCGGGCGTGGCGGCCAGCACGCGGGCGCTGGCGTCCACCAGCGCGCGGTGGGTGGCGCCGGCCTGCATGCGGTCGGCCACCTGCATGGCGCGATCGATCCAGGCGGGCTCCAGCTTGTCGCCACGCTGGGCGCGCGCGGCAATCTCGCGCAGGAACTCGTCGAAGGCCAGGCCCAGCACGAAGCCGCGCGCGCCTGACAAATCCAGATCCAGCCAGCCGCCGGGCGTGTCCAGCAGCGCTGCGAACAGCGGCTGGTAGTCGCCCCAGGCGCCCGCCATGTCGCCCTTGAGCACGCGCACCAGCGCCCGCACGCCGGCCGCCTCCTGCGTCTGCGGATGGGCGTCGCCATAGAGCCGCAGGCGCAGGCGGTGGATGCGCTCGACGATCTCCAGCGCCTCGTCGAAGCGGCCGTTCTTGGCGGCCAGCAGCGCGCGCAGCCGCCAGTCGCTGGCGCGGTCGCGGGCCAGGCTGTCGGCGGGCAGGCTGGCCAGGAACTCGCGGTAGAAGGCATCGGCCTCGGGCCAGCGGCGCAGGCCGATCAGCGAGCGCACCTGCTCCTGGCGCGCCAGCCAGCGCGCATGGCTGGCGGCGCCGGCGCCGGCCCGCTGCAGCATGTCGTCGGAGCGCTGGGCGTTCTCCAGCGCGGCGGCGTACTGGCGCGACGCGACCTGGGCCTGCGCCAGGCGGTAGCTCCAGCGTGCGCCCAAAGCTTCCGTGATCTGACCGGACCGCCACAGCGCCAGGTTGGCCTGGCCGATCTGCACGGCCTCGGGCGCGCGGCCCTGGCGCACGAGGGCGTAAGTCAGCATGCCCTGGGAGCCGTCGTACCAGCCGTAGGCGTCCTGCACTGCGGGGTCGCGCGCGCTTTTGTTCATGTCCTTGGACGCACGACGCGCATCCTCCACGCCCTTCTGCGACAGGCGCACGGCCTCGCGCAGCGTGGCGGTGGCCTCGGCCAGCCGGCCGCTCCAGCGCTCAATCTCGGAGCGCACCTGCAACCGGTCCACCTGCAGCCGCAGCGCTGCGGCGGGGTCGCTGTCGCCCATGGATTCCAGCGCCTGTTTGCTGAGGCTCTGGGCGCGTGACCAGGCGCGGTCGAGCATGGCGCGGTCCTTGGCCTGGGACAGCGCATAGACCTGGCGCAGCGCCGCGCTCGCGCGCAGCGGCAGGCTCAGCGTCGTATCGCTGGCATAGGCATCGGCAGTCGTCAGGGCCTTGCCCGAACTGCCCCAGACGAACTCGGCGCTCAGGTACTGGCGCACCCACAGCTCGCCGCCCGGCTGGCCGCGGCTGAGCTGGGCCAGTTCGGCCAGCAGCTCCACCCAGCGCCCGCGCTGCTCCAGGGACTGCGCCGCCCTGACCTGCTGCTGCAGCAAGTCCAGCCGCGCCGCCGGCTCGACGGGCAACGCTTCAGCCAGCAGCGCCTGCGCCTCGGCAGCCGGCATCAACGCGGTGGGCGAATCGCCCGCGTCCTCCTCGTCGACCTGGGCCAGAGCGGTCGTTGCCGCGAGCAGTCCGGCCATCAGCCACATCAGCTTGCGCATGGGCGCCTCCAGTCCCTATAGCTTGCGGGCCGGCAACTGCGCCAGCAACAGCACCGAGGCCATCAGCCACATCGGCGCGGTCAGTGCCGTGGCGGCGGCCAGCAGGCCGAATCCGGCGGGCATGGCCACCGTGGCGCCGTTCACCGTCAGCATGCGCAGGCCCAGGGCCTGGCCGTGGCGCTCGGGCGGCGTGGCGCGGTGCAGCATCGACAGGATCATGGGTTGCACCGAACCGAGCGCCATGCCCAGCAGCGCCGAGCCGCAGACCAGGCCGGCGGTGCCGGGCAGCCAGGCGTAGGCGACGAAGGTCAGCATCGCCACCACCATGGCACCGCGCAAGGCCTTGGCCTCGTCGATGTCATCGGCAAAGCGCACGATGGCCAGGCGCACCAGCGTGGCCGCCACCGCGAAGCTGCCCAGCACCAGACCGATGCTGGACGCCGACAAGCCGCGCGCATGGCCCACCACGGGCACGACGAAGCTGTGCGCGTCCCAGCCGGCCGACAGCGCCAGGTTGACGAGCAGCAGGCGGCGGTAGGCCGGCAGGCGGAACAGGTCCCAGGCCGCCGGCTCGCGAAAGCTCTTGGTGAAGACCTTGGGCGGGTTGCGCGGCACCTTGCGCGCCAGCACCCAGGCCAGCACGGGCAGCAACGCTGCAAAGCCGAAGGCCGCCGTCATTCCGATGTGGTCGATGAGCAGGCCCGCAATGATGGGCGAGAGGGCGTTGGACATGGCCGGCCCGAGCGCCATCCAGCTGAAGATGCGCTTGAGGTCGCCCGGCTGCTCGGCCATCAGCCCGGCCTCGCGCTGCATGGCCACCGCCGCCACGGCCACGGCGCCACCGCAGAGCAGGCAGCCGGTGGCGATGGCCCAGAGCTGCTGCACGCCCAGCGCCAGCAGCGCGCCCGCGCCTGCCAGCAGCACGCCGACCCCGACCGGGCGGTGAAAACCGTGGCGGTCCGCCAGCCGGCCGGCCCACAGCGACAGCGCGATGGGCGCCACGGCAAAGAGGCTGAGCAGCAGGCCGACCGAGGCCTCGCCATAGCCCTGGTTCAGCACCCACAGGCTGGCCGTGACGCGCGTGGTGGCCATGCAGGCATGCACGCAGATCATGGTGGCGATCAGCCACACGAAGGCGTGGCGCAGGTGGCGCGGTGGGGAGTCGGCGGGCATCAGGAGGGCGCCGCAGGCGGTGCCTGCGAAAGCGTCCCAGTATCCCCGGGGGCCTCATGCAACCTGTCGACCCTTTTTACAGATGAGCAATCAGAAATCACCGCATTCGCCCCAAACGACTGTCAGAGCTGGTGATTTCTCGCCGGCATGAAATTCGCTACTTCCCATGCTATCTGTCCCGAGCCGTCTGGAAACCCTCATGAAAACCAAGAACACCCTCGCCGTCCTGTCGCTGGCCGCCGCTGCGCTGCTGGCCTCCACCGCAGCCCTGGCCCTGCCCACCGCCGTGGCGACCTGGAACTTCAACGGCACGCTGACCGCCAGCGAAGCCGGCGCCCCGGCGCTGACGGCGATCGACCCGCTGGGCACCAATGCCTTTGTGACCGACACGGTGTTCGGCGTCAGCCAGACCGTCTACCAGTTCAACGGCAACCGCACGCCGGTCAACGAGCAGGCCGGCCTGTCGGTCAGCACGACCGGCCTGCTGACCGTGCCCAATGCCTACACGGTCGACATCGTCTTCAAGTTCAACGCCGACAACGGCACCTGGAAGAGCATCCTGAACACGTCCAACCGCAGCAGCGACAACGCCTTCTACGTGGAGCCGGGCAACAAGCTGCAGGTCTACCCCATCGGCGACGGCCCGGACACCTTCACCTTCGGCGACTACCACCGCATCTCGCTGACCAACAACGGTGCCGGCCACGTCACGACCTACTTCGACGGCGCCTTCCAGTTCGACCTGCTGACCACGGTGATGGACTTCAGCACCTACGGCATCGCCAATCCCGACAACCTGCTGACCTTCTTCGCCGACAACGTGCAGGRCGGCGGCCAAGGTGAATTCGCCAGTGGCAGCGTCGCGCTGATCCGCCTGTACGACGGCGAACTGTCCGACGACGACGTGGGCGGCCTGCCCACCGGCCGCCTGCCCGAGCCGGGCACGCTGCTGCTCACCGGCCTGACGCTGGCCGCGCTGGGCGTTTCGCGTCGCCGCAAGCAGTAAGCACCACGGGCGGCATCGCTGCTGTCGTCAGCGATGCCCCGAGTTGAGAGTTGCACAGAGGCCCGTATATGCGGGCCTCTGTGCTTTTCGTCGCTCAATGACAGGCCGTGCCGGTCGCTAGCCAGGTTGCTTCACAGCTTTGGCCAAGATGATCGAGATGCTTTGCACTCGCCCGTTGAACAAGCCAACATAGATTTGGATCCCACTGGGGTCCGCTCGACATTGGACAAAGCTCGCCACCGTCTGTCCGTGAGGGAGCCGGCGTGCGGACGTGGCGCACAGCGTGAACACATGGCTCGCCAGACTCAGATCGAACGGCTTGAACTCCCGCAACCTGGGTTCGCGCTGCGCGGCAGACCCGAAGTTCAACCAGAGGCCGCAGCGCACTTCCGGATTGCGCACCTGGTCGGACCAATCGGGCAGGAAGCCCAACGAATCCTCATACAAGTCATTCAGGCGCTGCCTCTGTTCTGCGCTGCGGCCCTCCAGTTTGACGAGTTCGAGCATCTCGCCGAGCCAAGGCCCGAAATGCCGAATGACGGCTTGCTTGTCGCAGAGATTGATGTCGCGCGCGCTTTGGATGAGGCGCAGCATTGCCAGCTGCCGCCTGGCGCCCTCGGCCAGCCCGGGCTCATCGATGGGTGCCCGCAGGATGCCTTCCCAAAGCTCTGCACTGCCGTCCCCGACAAAAGCCGGCCTCGCGGTCTCGGCTCTTGAAACAGCGGCGGCGCAAAACATTGCGACGCAACAGAAGCACCAGAGAACTCGGTGCCGCATCGCGTCAAGCTGAATCGTCGTCGGCAGCCGCAGCAAGCTGCAACAACTGCGCGGCCGCATCGTCCGGCAGTGCCTCCACACCCTTGAGCTTGCGCGTCATGGCGCGGGTGCGCACCTCGGCGGCGTCCAGCGTCTTGCCGGCCTCATCGAGCTTGTTCTTCACCTTGGTCAGCACGTCGCCGAACTTGCCGAACTCGGTCTTGACGGCACCCAGCACCTCCCAGACCTCGGCCGAGCGCTTCTCCAGCGCCAGCGTGCGAAAGCCCATCTGCAGGCTGGTCAGCGTCGCCAGCAGTGTGGTGGGGCCGCACAGCATGACCTTGTGCTCGCGCTGCAGGCTCTCCATCAGGCCGGGTCGGCGCAGCGCCTCGGCGTACAAGCCTTCGGTGGGCACGAACAGGATGCCGAAGTCGGTGGTATGCGGCGGGCCGATGTACTTCTCGCGGATGGTCTTGGCCTCCAATCGCAGCCGACTCTCGATGGCCTTGCCCGCCGCGTCGGCGGCCGGCGCATCGGCGCGCTCCTGGGCGTCCAGCAGGCGCTCGTAGTCCTCGCGCGGGAACTTGGCGTCGATGGGCAGCCACAGCGGCTGGCCATCGTCGCGCTGGCCCGGCAGCTTGATCGCAAACTCGACCCGCGCGCTGGAGCCCGGCAGCACCGCCACGTTGGCCGCGTACTGCTCGGCCGTGAAGACCTGGTCCAGCAGGCCGGCCAGCTGCACCTCGCCGAACACGCCGCGCGTCTTGACGTTGGTCAGCACGCGGTTCAGCGAGCCCACGTCGCGTGCCAGGTTCTGCATCTCGCCCAGGCCCTTGTGCACCTGCTCCAGCCGCTCGGCCACCTGCTTGAAGCTCTCGCCCAGGCGTTGCTCCAGCGTGGCGTGCAGCTTCTCGTCGACCGTCGCGCGCATCTGCTCCAGCTTCTTCTCGTTGTCCTGCTGGATGGCGGTGAGGCGCAACTCCACCGTGTGGCGCAACTCGGCCATGCGCTGTTCGTTGAGCAGCGACATGGCCTGCAATTGCTCGCGCATGCCGTCGGCCAGGCGCTGCATCGATTCGGCCTGTGCCCGCGCGCTGCGCAGCGCTGCGGCATCCTGCGCCTCGCGGGCGGCGAGCGCCTGTTGCGACAGCGACTGATTGCTGTGCTGCAGGCCCTGGCTGAGCACCTGCTGGAACTGCGCCAGGCCTTGCACCAGCTCCTGCCGCGTGCCGCTGGCGCTGCGACCCAGCTCGTCGCGCAACTCGCGCTCCAGTCTTTCGTTGCCCTGCTGCAGCAGCTCCGGCGAGACCGCCGACTGGGGCTTCTGGCGGGCCCAGATCAGCGCAAGCAACAACAGGATCAAGGCCAGCAGGCCCAGCAGCAACAGGTCAAACAGGCTCATGTGCGGCATTGTCGCTGCCGCGCTCCCGGGTCTAGGCCTATAGCGCCTTGAACAGATGGTGATGCTGCGTCGACACCTTGAGCCGCTCGGGCCGGCCCTTGATCTCCAGCTCTAGCGCGTCGCCGGCGCGGTGCACGCCGTGCACATGGCGGCGGTTGACGACCACGCTGCGGTGGACCTGCATGAAGCGCGCGGGGTCCAGCCGCTCCAGCAGCTCCTTCAATGACAGCCGGATCAGCCCGTCGCAGTCCGGCGCAACGACGCGCGTGTACTTGCTGTCGGACTCGAAGTACTGCACGTCGTCCACATGCAGTAGCCGCACCTGGCTGCCCACCGCCACCTGCAGCCAGTCGTCACCCGAACGCGTTGGTGACGGGGCCAGCGCCTCACGCAGGCGCGCCACCGTCTTGGCCAGCCGCGGCAGCTCTACCGGCTTGAGCACGTAATCGACGGCTTGAGCCTCGAACGCCTCGACCGCATGGGCGTCGTAGGACGTGACGAAGACGACGCGCGTAGCGGCGCCCTGCAGCGCATCAGCCACCTGCAGGCCGGTCAGGCCAGGCATGCGGATATCGAGGAAGGCCAACTGCGGGCGCAGCCGCTGGATGGCCCGCAAGGCCTCAATGCCGTCCGCGCATTCCTGCACTAGGCGCAGTTCCGGCCACAGCTGATTCAGGCGCTCGCGAAGAGCCGCGCGCATGAAGGGCTCATCGTCGGCCAGGATGGCGGTGGGCGCGAGATCGTCGGTCATGGTTTCTCCAGCGGCACGGTCACGCTGGCCAGCACCCCGCCATTCCCCAGCCCGGCGACGGACAGCCGCGCGCGCTCGCCGTGGATRCCGCGCAGGCGCTCGCGGATGTTCTGCAAGCCGGTGCCGCCATCTGGCGCCGTCACGCCGCTGAGGCCCACGCCGTTGTCCTGCACGCCGACATGCAACTCGCCGCCGGCCTGCCGCGCGAAGACGCAGATGCGCACCGGCCCGGGCTTGGGCTCCACACCATGCTTGATCGCGTTCTCCACCAGCGTCTGCACTACCAGAGGCGGGAACTCGACCGCCGCGAGCGCGGCCGGCAGGTCCACGTCCACGGCCAGCCGCCCGCCCATGCGCAGCCGCGCGATCTGCAGGTAGGCGTCCGTCAGCTCGAACTCGCGGCCCAGCGTGGACGAGAACTGGCGCATGCGTACTGCACAGTCATTTCTCCAGCATCACGGTCGCCCATCGCGACGCGCCGGCACGCAGCATCCCGGTCTGGCCCCGCCGCCGCCGCACCCGCGTGACGAATGAAGCCCCGCTGCGACGAACGCCGCTCAGGGCGCGATCAGCCCTTTGACCGCACGCGGCAGCTCGGCCTCGATCAAGTCCACCAGCGCCTTCACGCGCTGCTCGGACGTCGCCGCGGCCCAGGGGTTGGCAGCGGCCTCGCGCGCCACCGGCAAGCGGGCGGCGATGGCGATGGACCGCTCGCGCCTCAGCCGCATGTCCACCAGGTCGATCAAGGCGACGCGGATGGACACATAGGGCACGAACACCGGCAGGCCGGGCTGGCCGTCGAAGCCGATGTTGGCACTGGGGCGCTGGTCGAGCACGAAGCCCGGGCCTTCCAGCGTCGTGAGGATGCGCGCCGGCAGGGCTGCGGCCAGGCCGGGCTCCTGGCGGCTGCGCGTCACCAGCAGCAGCTGGGCCGCGCCGCTCTGGCGCACCGCAGCAACCAGGTTGCCGGGCAGCGTGAGCTTGCCGTCGACGAAGAGGTTGGCCGGGTCGCCGAACAGGCTGCGCGTGGTGGAGGTGTAGAGCTTGGCTTCGAGCTTGTCGCTGACGGCTTTGACGGCTTCGTTGAGCGTCTGCAGCACGGCGTCGTCGAGCTTGCCGGCGGGCGTGGCCGTCCACTCGCCGCTCTGCACGGTGTCGCCGCGAGCCGGGGTCAGGCTGATGAGCTGCACGCTGTCGCCCAGCAGGGACAGGGCGGCGTACTTGTTGGGGTCGCGCGGTGTCTTGTCTTCGACGACCGGCGCGGCTGCGGGCGCGGCCGGAGGCTTGAGCCGGCTTTGGGCCAAGGCCAGGGCGGGCGCGAGAACAAGCAGGGGAACGAGAGCGAACAGAAAGGGTTTCATCAGAGGGGCAGGATCTCGGGATTCAGCGGCGTGGGCGGCGGGGCGCCGGTCAGCGCGGCAACGAGATTGTCGGCGGCCAGCCCGGCCATCGCGAGGCGGGTGGGCATGGTGGCGCTGCCGATGTGCGGCGTGAGGACGATGTTGGGCAGGCTCAAGAGCGCCGGGTTCACGCGCGGCTCGCCTTCAAAAACGTCCAGGCCCGCTGCGGCGATGCGGTGCTCGCGCAGAGCGGCGGCCAGCGCGTCCTCGTCGACGATGCCGCCGCGGGCGATGTTGACCAGCGTGGCCGTCGGCTTCATCAGCGCCAGCTCGGCGGCGGCGATGCAGTGGTGGGACGCGGCCGAGTAAGGGAGCACGAGGATGAGGTGGTCGGCCTGGCGCAGCAGCTCATCCTTGCTCACGTAGCGCGCACCGAGTTCGGCCTCGGTGTCGGCCGGCAGACGCGAGCGGTTGTGATACGCCACCTGCATGTTGAAGCCGAAGCGCCCACGCCGCGCCAACGCCTGACCGATGCGGCCCATGCCCAGGATGCCCAGCGTCGTGCCGTGCACGTCGGCGCCGGCCAGGAAGTCCCAGGACCAGCTCTTCCACAGGCCGTCGCGCAGCAGGCGCTCGCCCTCGGACATGCGCCGGGCCGTGGCCATCAGCAGCGCGAAGCCGAGGTCGGCCGTGGTCTCGGTCAGCACGTCGGGCGTGTTGGTGACGAGCACGCGGCGCGCGGTGCAGGCGGCCAGGTCGATGTGGTTGTAGCCCACGCTCATGGTGCTGACGGCGCGCAGGTCCGGGCAGGCGGCCAGCAGCTCGGCAGTGATGCGCTCGGTGCCGGTGATGTAGGCGCCGGCCTTGCCTTGCAGCCGGGCGCGCAGTTCGTCGGCAGGCAGCGGTGCCTCGCCGTCATGGAAGTCCACCTCGAAATGGGCCGAGAGCTGCTCGACCACCGCCGCCGGTGCGCGGCGGGCAATCAGAACCTTGGGCTTCAGTGCAGTCATGTCCAGCCCCCTCAGTCTTCCAGGAAACGCGTGAAATCGGCCACCGGCGCACGCTCGGTGACCAGGCTGTTCTCGACTGCGGCCGGGTCGGCAAAGCCAAGCGACATGCCGCAGACCAGCATCTGCTCATCACCCAGCTGCAGCTCCTCCGCAATGACGCGGTGGAACTGCGTGAACGCCGCCTGCGGGCAGGTGTGTAGGCCGCGCGCGCGGGCGGCCACCATGACGCTCTGCAGGAACATGCCGTAGTCCAGCCACGAGCCCTGCTGCATGACGCGATCGATGGTGAAGAACAGGCCCACCGGCGCGTCGAAGAAGACGAAGTTGCGGCCATGCTGGTGCTGCATGCGCGCCTTGTCGGTCTTGGCGATACCCAGCAGCCCGTAGAGGTCCCAGCCCACCTTGCGGCGTCGGTCGATGTAGGGGCTGCGCCACTCGGTGGGGTAGTAGGCGTATTCCTCCTTGCTCGCCGCGTTCTGCGCGGGGTCGAGGTAGGCGGCCTGGATGCGGCCACCAATGCGCTTGAGCGCTTCGCCCGTCAGCACATGGACTTGCCAGGGCTGGGTGTTGGTGCCGGACGGCGCCCAGGACGCGACTTCGAGAATGTCTTCGACCGTCTGGCGTGGCACCGGCGTCGGCAAAAAGGCGCGCAGCGAGTGCCGGGTCTTGATGGCAGCGTCGACGGCGGCGGTCTGCTCGGGTGTGGGCTGGGCGAAACGGCTCATGGGGTCAGTGCCTTCAAGGCGGAGAGATAGGCGGCAGGCAACTCGGCCACCGGGCGGCGGCYGTCGCTGTCGACGTAGACATGCACGAAGTGACCCCGCGCCGCGCACAGGTCGCTGCCTTCGGCGAACAGGCCGATCTCGTAGCGCACGCTGGAGCGGCCTTGCTGGGCCACGCGCACGCCGGCCTCGATGGACTGCGGGAAGGCCAGCGACTCGAAGAAGTTGCAGTGCGTCTCGACGACCAGGCCGATGACGTCGCCGCCATGGATGTCCAGCGCGCCGGCCTCGATGAGCAGACGGTTCACCGCCGTGTCGAAGAGGCTGTAGTAGACGACGTTGTTCAGGTGGCCGTAGACATCGTTGTCCATCCACCGTGTCGTCAGCGGCACGAAGCGTGGATAGGCGTTGCGGGCGTCGGGCTGCGGTCGCATCATGCGAGGCATTCTTCCATGCGACCGGTGCCGCACGGTTTGCAAAGGATTGCGGCATATGCACTTGCGTGGCGAGATTTGCCGGAGCGACACTGCCCCGGAGCCTTTCGGCTCGATCACGGCCGCCTCGCGGCGACGCAGGGTGAAAACGGATTCAACACGGCTCGGAAGGAGCACTCGCATGAATCGATTCCCATTGACAGGTCCCGCAGGTACCGCAGGTCTTGCACGCGTTGCAGGTCTTGCCCTCGCAGCCCTCCTCGCCCTGCCTGCCCTGGCGCAGAACGCCACCAAGGACGACGCCGTGGCCATGGTCAAGAAGGGTGTGGCCTACATCAAGGCCAACGGCAAGGACAAGTCCTATGCCGAGATCACCGCCAAGAGCCCGCAGTTCATCAAGCACGACCTCTACCTCGTCGTCTACGGCCTGGACGGCAAATGCCTGGCCCACGGCGCCAACGAGAAGCAGGTCGGCCGCGACCTCATCGACCTCAAGGACATCGACGGCAAGCCCTTCGTGCGCGAGCGCACCGAGCTCGGCCGCTCCAAGCCCAATGGCTTCTGGCAGGACTACAAGTTCACCAACCCGACGACCAAGAAGATCGAGCCCAAGCAGATGTACTGCGAGCGCCTGGATGAAACCATCGTCTGCGGTGGCATCTACAAGTAGCCCATGAAGCTGGCCGCAAAGATGCTGTTGCCGCCCATGGCGGCATTGGCCGTCGTGCTGGCGATAGGCCTGGGCAACAGCATGCTGTCGCTGCGCGAGGTCGTCACCGCCAACGAGGCCGGCCAGCAGCGCAACGAGGTCTTCATGACCACGGTGGCGGTGCAGACCCAGGTCGGCGAGCTGCACGGTGGCGTCTACCGCACGATCGCGCTGATCGGCTCGCTGGATGACGCCAAGGTCAAGGAACTGCGCGTCCAGCTGAAGAACCAGGTAGATGGCGTGACGCGCACGCTCACCACGCTGGCCGAGACGGAGGCCACACCTCCCGAGACCGATGCCCACATCAACGCGGCGCTGCCTCTGCTCAAGGCCTATCTCGCCAAGGCCGATGGCGCCATCGACCTGGCCTCGGTCGACCCCAACACCGGCGTCGCCGCCATGCAGGACGCCGAAGCCCGCTACAAGGAAGTGGCCGCGCTGATTGGCAAGATCGTGCAGAGCATGAGTGCCGACCAGCAGACTGCCTCCGACGCGCAGCAGGACAACGCGCGCCGCCGTGCCTGGATCTTCGCCCTCGTCTCGCTGCTGGCTGCGGCCGCTGGCATGGGCATGCTGCTGGTCAACCAGCGCAAGATCGTGGCGGATGTGAATGCCTCGCTGTCACTGGCCGAGTCCGTCGCGGCGGGCGACCTGACGCAGCGCGCCACGCCGCTGGGCGAGGACGAACTCGCCGGCCTGATGCGGGCGCTGAACCAGATGTGCGAGCAGCTCGGCAGCACGGTCGGCGAGGTCATGATGGTGGCCGACTCCATCCGCACCGCGTCCGCCGAGATCGCCTCGGGCAACCAGGACCTGAGCCAGCGCACCGAGCAGACGGCCTCCAGCCTGGAGATCACCAGCTCGTCCATGGCCCAGCTCACCGGCACCGTGCGCCAGAGCGCCGACCATGCCCAGACCGCCAACCAGCTCGCCACCTCGGCCGCCAGCGTGGCCCACCGCGGCGGCAGCGTGGTGCAGCAGGTGGTGGAGACGATGAACGACATCGCGTCTTCAGCCAAGCGCATCGCCGACATCATTGGCGTCATCGATGACATCGCCTTCCAGACCAACATCCTGGCGCTCAATGCTGCGGTCGAAGCCGCCCGGGCCGGCGAGCAAGGTCGCGGCTTTGCCGTGGTGGCGGGCGAGGTGCGCAGCCTGGCGGGCCGCAGCGCGGCGGCGGCCAAGGAGATCAAGACGCTGATCGGCGTCAGCGTGGAGCGCGTCGAGTCCGGCGCCCGCCATGTGCAGGACGCCGGCTCCACCATGGGCGAGATCGTCGGCGCCGTGCAGCGCGTGACCGACATCATGGGCGAGATCAGCACCAGCGCCTCGGCCCAGAGCCAGGGCATCGCCGACGTCACCCAGGCCGTCACCCAGGTGGACGACATGACGCAGCAGAACGCCGCCCTCGTCGAGGAAAGCGCCGCAGCGGCGGAGTCGCTGCGCGAGCAGGCGCAGCGGCTGGCGCAGGTGGTCAGCCAGTTCCGGGTTCGCTGACCCAAGCGGCCCACGACTGGGCCGCCAGGTTCAAGGTGTTGACCTGCACCGCCACCGTCGTCGCCAGGTCGCGCCCGTAGCCGCCGGCCATGCTCAGCGCGACCGGGATGCGGCGCTCGCGCAGCGCCGCCAGCACGCGGCGGTCGCGCTCGGCGAGACCCTCGTAGGTCAGCTTCAGCCGGCCCAGGCGGTCACCTTCATGCGGGTCGGCGCCGGCCAGGTAGAAGGCGAGGCCCGGGTTAAAGCGCCGCCATACCTCATCCATGGCAAGGTCCAGCGCCGCCAGATAGTCCGCATCGCCGCAGCCATCGGGCAGGTCCACGTCCAGGTCGCTGGCCTCCTTGCGGAATGGGAAGTTGCGCGCGCCATGCATGGAGAAGGTGAACACCGTGTCGTCGTCGCGGAAGATGGCCGCCGTACCGTTGCCCTGATGGACATCGAGGTCGATGACCAGCACCTTGAGCGTGCTGCGATGGCCGCGGCTCCACTCCGCCTGCATCAGCCGCGCGGCCACGGCCGCGTCGTTGAAGACGCAATAGCCCGAACCCTTGTCCGCATAGGCATGGTGGGTGCCGCCGGCCATGTTGGCGGCCACGCCTTCCTGCAGCGCCGCCCGCGCGGCGGCAATGCTGGCGCCGACCGAATGCCGCGAACGCAGCGCCATCGAAGGCGACCACGGGAAGCCGATCTCGCGCTGCGCGGCCGCGCTCAAGTGGCCCAGCAGCACCGCGTCGACATAGTCCGGCGTGTGCGCCAGGGCCAGTTCGCCTTCGCTGGCCGCAGGCGCCGCCTGCATGCGCAGCAGGCCCGGCTCGCGCTCGAAGTGCTCGCGCAGCAGCCGGTACTTGGACTGCGGAAAGCGATGCCCGGGCGGCAGGGCCAGGCTGTGGGCGTCTGAATGGAAGGCGAACATGGCTCCGAACCTTACCGTCAGCGCTTTGTCACACGCTGTCACCCCTAATTTGCTGCGGTGCAGCAAATAGTTCTTGCAATCTCCGAGATGACCTCTATCATTCAGTCCATGTTGCAGTGCAGCAAAAGCAGCACAGCAAACGGTTCAACCACCTGACCTACTGGAGAAACACCATGCTGACCGCTGAACAAGTCATTGCCGCTCACAAGGCCAACATCGAAACCCTCTTCGGCCTGACGAACAAGGCTTTCGAAGGCGTCGAGAAGCTCGTCGAACTCAACCTGCAAGTCGCCAAGACCGCACTGAGCGAAGCCGCCGACACGACCACCGCCGCCCTGTCGGTCAAGGACGCGCAAGAGCTGCTGTCGCTGCAAGCCGCGCTGCTGCAACCGACTGCCGAGAAGGCCGCTTCCTACAGCCGCCACGTCTACGACATCGCCTCCAGCACCGGTGCTGAAGTTGCCAAGGTCGCCGAAGGTCAATTCGCCGAAGCGCAAGCCAAGTTCTCGACCCTCGTCGACACCGCCGCCAAGAACGCGCCGGCCGGCACCGAGAACGCCGTCGCCCTGGTGAAGTCCGCCGTCGCCGCCGCCAACAACGCTTTCGAGTCGGTCCAGAAGGCCACCAAGCAAGCCGTTGACGTGGCCGAGGCCAACTTCCAGGCCGCCACGACGCAAGCCGTCAAGGCCACGCAGACTGCGGCCCGCCCGGCCAAGCGCGCTGCCTAAGCACTGAGGCTCACGCCTCCCGAAAGCCCGGTGTTTCGACACCGGGCTTTTTTCATTTTGGCGACGCCCGATGTCGATTCATCGCGGCGCCTGTTGATACGCCGCAGCCCCGTCGCGGCGAAGCCTTCTCCAGCGTCAACTGGCGTCATTGACCCACCGGAGACCTTCATGACCCCCTGACCGACCACCCCAGCCATCGCATCCCCGTCGGCCTGGCCGTTATCGCCATCGGCGCCATGGCCTTGCTGGACCGGCAGAAGGTCTTCGAGTTACCGCTGTTGCACACCTTCTGGCCTCTGGCGCTGGTGTTGCTGGGCCTGGCCCGCCTGGGCTGGCCGCGCCATGCCGGCGGCGGGCTGGGGGCCGCGGCGCTCATCGTCGTCGGCAGCCTCATGACGGCGCACAACCTCGGCTACAACGGCTTCTCGCTGCGCGACTGGTGGCCGGCCCTCGTCATGCTGGCCGGCCTGTCCATGGTGCTGCGCGGCGCCCTGCCCCGGACGGCGGCCACAGACAACCCGGGCCGTTGATTCATCGGCAAAAGGCGGCGATTCACCGGAACGGCCGCCAGGCGAGCACGCAGCCGGGGTCTACTTGCGGCTCGTTCCAAAAGACAGACCCGCCCATGAAGCCGACCCGCGCCCGCCGCCCCTGCCCGCCCCAGCACGCCGGCCACCGCATCCTGTTCGGCCTGGCCGTCATCGGCGTCGGCGTGCTGGCCCTGCTGGACAACCTGCACTTCTTCGACATCGCGCTGCTGCGCACCTTCTGGCCGCTGGGCCTGGTGCTGTGGGGCCTGGGCCGGCTGGCCTGGCCGAGGCAGTCGGGCGGCGCAATGGTCGGCCTGGTCGTGATCGGCGTGGGCCTGGTGCTGACGGCGCAGAACCTCGGCTACATGCATTTCCACTGGCGCGACTGGTGGCCGGTGATCATCATCGTCGTCGGCCTGTCCATCCTGATGCGCGGCTTCTTCCCGCGCCAGGACATCGCCGGTGCGGCCGGCTTCGAGGCCGCAACGCTGACGCATGGCGATCTCATCGACCTCGACACCAGCTTCAGCGGCATCAACCAGCGCATCGACTCACAGAGCTTCAAGGGCGGCCGCATCAGCAGCACCTTCGGCGGCATCGAGCTGGACCTGACCCAGGCCGTCATGGCCGGCGACGAGGCCCGGCTGGACATCTCGGCCCGCTTCAGCGGCATCGACCTGCGCGTCCCGCGCGACTGGCTGGTGGTGGTGGAGATCAACCCGCTCTTCGGCGGCGTGGAAGACAAGACCGTGCCGCCCATGACGCCTGGCCCGCGCTTGGTGCTGCGCGGCGAGCTGATGTTCGCCGGCATCGACATCAAAAATTAGCCCTGTAGGCGCGCCGCCTTGCACCCCCTGTTGACCCATTGGCGCGGGCTGTCCGCCTACCTGCTGGCCTGGGCGCTGGCCGGGCCGGCGCTGGCCGCGCTGCTGCACGCGCTCGGCCTCGCGCCCCTGGGCCGCGCCCTGCCATGGACCGTGCCGCTGTGCTGCATCTTTGCCTTCCTGGTGCTGGCCACCTACTACCCCTGCCGCAGCCGGCCTTTTGGCACCGTGAGCTGGTCGGTCGCCGTCGGCTACCGCGCCGGTCTCATCGCCACGCTGGCCGCCGTGATGCTGGCCCAGGCCGCCGGCTGGGACGCGGCCGGCAGCCTGTTCGGACACCCGCAGGGCTGGGTGGGCCTGACGCCCAGCGGCATGGCGATGCTCGGTGCGACTCTATTGGGTGTGCTGACGCTGTCCGTGCTGACCCACGATCTGCTGATCGCCTTCCAGGGCACCCGGGCCGCCGCCGCGCGCGAGGCCCAGGCGCGGCTGCTGGCGCGCGACATGGAGCTGCAGCTGCTGCGCCTGCAGATCGACCCGCACTTCCTGTTCAACAGCCTCAACTCCATCAGCGCCCTCACCCACCTGGACCCGGCCGCCGCACGCGCCATGGCCATCGACCTGGCGCAGTTCTTCCGCCAGACGCTGGACCTGGCCGGCCGTGAGCGCATCCGGCTGGAGGACGAGCTGGGCCTGGTGTCGCACTACCTCGCCATCGAGAAGCAGCGCCTGGGCGACAAGCTGGTCACGGCCATCGACGCCCCGCCCGACACGCTGGCCGCACTGCTGCCGCCGCTGACGCTGCAGCCGCTGGTGGAGAACGCCCTCAAGCACGGCCTGCGCCCGCGCGACGACGGCGGGCGACTAAGCGTGCAGGCCCTGGTGCGCGACGGCTGGCTGCACCTGGCTGTGCGCAATCCTGTGCCCGAGGTGCCCTCCAACGAGACCGGCCTGGGCCTGGGCCTGCGCAACCTCCGCGAGCGCTTGACGGCACATTACGCCGGCCGCGCCCGTGTGCACTGGGGCGCCACGCCCGAGGGCTTCGCGGTCGAGATCTCCATCCCCTTCGAGACGACGCCATGACGCTAACCGCCCTCATTGCCGACGACGAAAAACTCGCCCGCCGCCTGCTCGCCGAATACCTGCGCCCGCACGCCGACATCACGCTCGTCGCCGAGGCCGAGAACGGCCTGGACGCAGCCCGCGCCATCACCGAGCTCAAGCCCGACCTCGTCTTCCTCGACATCCAGATGCCCAAGCTCACCGGCCTGGAGGTGCTGGAGCTGACTGGCCGGCGAGACGGCGTCATCTTCACGACCGCCTACGACCAGCACGCCATGCGCGCCTTCGAGCTGCACGCGGTGGACTACCTGCTCAAGCCCTTCGCCCAGGCCCGCTTCGACGCCGCGCTGGAGCGCGCCCGCCGCCTGCTGGGCCAGGCCGCGCCGGAGCTGGAGCGGCTGGTGGCGCCGGGGCCAAGGCTCACGCGGGTGCTGGTGAAAGACGGCGAAGGGATGCAGGTGCTGCTGGTCGACGACATCGCCTACATCGAGTCCCAGGCCGACCAGGTCGCCTTCCACGCCCACGGCCGCGAGCACCTCAAGACGCAGCGCATCTCCGAGCTGGAAGCCCAGCTCGACCCCGCCCGCTTCGTGCGCGTGCACCGCTCCTTCATCATCAACCTGGCCGCGCTGCAAGGCCTGGAGAAGACCGACAGCGACGCGTTTGTGGCCCGCATGAAGAACGGCAAGCGCATCCCCGTCAGCCGCAGCGGCTACGAGCGGCTGCGCACGTCCATCTGAGCCCGCGACATGAAACCAAGAATGATCATCCCCATGCTMATCTGTGCTGACGCCGCGCGCCAGATCGAGTTCTGCAAGGCCGCGTTCGACGCAGTCGAGCTGTCGCGCCGCGCCAGTGCCGACGGCCGCGTCGTCCACGCGACGCTGTCCATCCACGAGTCCCTGTTCATGGTGCACAACGACTCGCCCCACCTGGGCAGCCGGCCACCGACGCCCGACGGCAGCTCGCCGGTCGTTACCTACCTGTATTGCGACGATGTCGACACGACCATTGCCAAGGCCGTGGCCGCCGGGGCCCGCGTGCTGATGCCGGCGGCAGACCAGTTCTGGGGCGACCGCGTCGGTCGCATCATCGACCCGGCGCATCACGTGTGGAACGTGACGACCCGCCTCGGCTGACCGGCCCATGCAGTTCACGAAAAAGCTGCGCGAGGGCGTAAAGTGCGGCGACATCACCACCAGCATCCGCGTCTGGCAGTCGCCGCGCGTGAAGGCCGGCGGCCGCTACCCGCTGGAGGGCGGCCACATCGTCGTCACGTCCATCCGCGAGATCAGCTGGGACGACATCTCGGATTCGCTGGCCCGCGAATCAGGCTTTCGCAACCTGCCCGACCTGCTGCAGACCGCCCGGCACGGCAGCGGCCACAAGCTCTACTTCGTCCGCTTTCACTATGAACCGCCAGCAGCGTCGCCTTAACGTGGAGCTGATCCAGCTGTCACCAGGCCCGCAGTTGGAAATCCGCGCGCCGCAGCGGCTGCAAGGCGCCGTCCTACAAGCCAAGCCCACGCCCGCAGCCAGACTCGCCGCATGCGCTGGTTCGACCTGAGACAAACGGTGGCCCCGCTAGGCCACGTGCTGCGGCTGACCTTCGACGGCTTCCTCGCCAATCGCGGCCCACGCATGGGCGCCGCCATCGCCTACTACACGCTCTTCTCGCTGGCGCCGCTGCTGCTGATCGTCGTGTCCGTCGCCGGCCTGGTGTGGGGCGGCGAAGCGGTGCGCGGCGAACTGGTCGGCCAGCTCCAAGGCCTGCTCGGCGAGGCCGGCGCGGCCACCATCGAGGGCATGCTCAAGAGCGTGGCCTGGCCGGTGGGCGGCTGGCTCAACACGCTGGTGGGCCTGGGCCTGATGGTGGTGGGCGCCACGACGGTGTTCGCGGAGTTGCAGGACGCGCTCGACACCATCTGGCATGTGCCGGCCCGGCCCGTGCAGGGCTGGTGGGCCTGGCTGCGCGCGCGGCTGCTGAGCTTCGGATTGATCCTGGGCCTGTCCTTCCTGCTGCTGACCTCGCTGCTGCTGGGCGCGCTGCTGGCCGTGGCCCAGACCTGGTGGAAGCCATGGTTCGGCGAGTGGCTCTACGTCGCCGGCGTGGCCAATGCCGTCATCAGCCAGGGGCTGGTCGTCGCGGTGTTCGCGCTGATCTTCAAGTGGATGCCGCGCGCCCGCGTCGCCTGGCGCGATGTGCTGCTCGGTGCCCTCGTCACGGCGGGCCTGTTCGAGCTGGGCCGCACGGTCATCGGCCTGTATCTGCGCAGCACCGGCGTGGTGTCGGGTTTCGGCGCGGCGGCGTCGGTGGTGGCGCTGCTGGTGTGGGTCTATTTCTCGGCGCAGATCCTGCTGATCGGCGCGGAGTTCACCTGGGCCTATGCACGCGTGCTCGGGTCGAGGCGGGAGGAGGCTTCTAGACTCCCGCCACTTCCTCAACCGGCGACGCGATGACCACCACCGACGACGGCCTCACGCTTCACACGCGGCACTGGCCCGCCACCGCTGCCCCGCGCGGCCAGCTCCTCATCGTGCATGGCCTGGGCGAGCACATCGAGCGCTACGCCCACGTGGCCGCCGCGCTGAACGCCGCCGGCTGGGACGTGCACGGCTGGGACCATCGCGGCCACGGCCTCAGCCAGGGGCCGCGCGGCGATATCCCGGACGCCGAGGCTCTATTGCGTGACACGGCCCGGGTCATCGACGCGGTCCGCCAGCCCGGCCGGCGCTTCGTGCTGCTGGGCCACAGCCTGGGCGGCGTCATCGCCGCGCGCTTTGCGGCCGAGGCGCTGTCCGCCAGCCCCGCCGCGTGGAGCCGGCCGCTGGACGGCCTGGTGCTGTCCTCGCCGGCGCTGGACCCAGGCCTGTCAGGCGCACAGAAGCTGGCACTGGCCATTGCCGAGAAGCTGACGCCGGGCCTGGCCGTGGGCAACGGCCTCAAGCCCGCGTGGATCAGTCGCGACCCGGCCGTCGTGCAGGCCTATGCGAACGACCCGCTGGTGCACGACCGCATCACGGCGCGCATGACACGCTTCATCGTCGACGCCGGCGCCCGCGTCATCGCCGACGCACCGCGCTGGGCCGTGCCGACGCTGCTGATGTGGGCCGGTGCGGACCGCTGCGTGGCGCCGCGCGGCAGCGAGGCCTTTGCATCTGCCGTGCCGGCCAATGTCGTGGCGACGCAGCCCTGGCCCGAGCTCTTCCACGAGATCTTCAACGAGCCGGAGAAGGCCGAGGTGCTGACGGTGCTTACCGACTGGTTGAACCGCTGATCGCGTCCAGCCGGTCCACCACCAGCTCCAGCCGCAGCAGCGGGTTGTCCATCGCCATCAGCCGCTGACGTTCGGGCAGCGGCATGGGCAGCAGCTCGGCCCAGCGGTTGGCCAGCCAGCCGGCGTCGTCCCAGGCGTAGGGCGGCTGCACCGGCAATTCCTCGGGCGCGGCGCGCTCGCGCCAGCCGGCCAGCAAGTCCTGCAGCTGCCGTGCGGCCGGGCACAGGTCGTCGGGCACGGGCACGGCGGTGTCATCGGGCAGCAGCTCGATCTGGCCCACCCAGAGACCGTGGCTCAGGCAACGCGATTCCAGCAACCGAAAGCGCTGCGTGCCGCGCGTGCGGATGTGGATGAGGCCGGGCTGGTCGTGCTCGAAGTATTCGATGCGCGCCAGCGTGCCGATGTCGTGGAAAGCCTCGCGCCGGAAGCCCTCACCGTCGCGCTGCCGCACCTCATGGCCTTCGGTCAGCGTGACGACACCGAAGGCCTGGCCCTGGGCATGGCAGCGCTGCACCATGTCGAGGTAGCGCGGCTCGAACAGGCGCAGCGGCAGGTGGCCGCCGGGGAAGAGCACCGTGCCAAGGGGGAAAAGCGGGACCTCGGTGTCCACAGCTCAGCGAGTTTTCTCTGCGATGCGCTGGCGTATCAATGGCAGTACAGCCAGGGCCGCGTCACGACCGGCCTGGATGGCGCGGCGGCGGGCCGTGAAGTCACCGCTGGCCACGCCGTCCAGCCGCGGGCGCACCAGCACGTCGGCGTCGCGCAACTCGAAGCTGTTGATGCTGCGGCCCATGATGGCGAAGGTCTGCATCAGCATGCGGAAGGCGTCGCCGGGCGGGTCCTTCTCGGGCGGCGAGGTGATGTCCACCGCGACGATGAGCTGGGCGCCCATCTCGCGCGCAAAGCGCACCGGCACGGGCGACACGAGGCCGCCATCGACATACTCGCGCTGGCCGATCTTGACCGGCTGGAACACGGCCGGCACGGCGCTGGACGCACGCACGGCGGTGCCGGTGTCGCCGCTGCGGAACAGGATGGCCGAGCCGTCCGACAGGTCGGTGGCGACGATGCCCAGCGGCACCACCATCTGCTCGATGCCCTTGCCGCCGGTCTTGTCGCGGATGAAGCGCGCCAGTGCCTCGCCGCGGATCAGGCCGCGCAGCGGGAAGGACCAGTCGGTGATGGCGCCCTCGTCCATGCCCTCGGCCAGCGTCTGCATCTCCTTGCCGCCCTTGCCCGAGGCATAGAGCGCGGCCACCAGGCTGCCGGCCGACGTGCCGGCGACGAGGTCGACCTTGATGCCGTTCTCCTCCAGCACCTGGATGACGCCGATGTGCGCAAAGCCGCGCGCTGCGCCGCCCCCAAGGGCCAGACCCAGGCGCGGCGGCTTGGGCGGCGGCTTGACGACGGGGATGGGATCGGGCGTCGGCACCGGCACGATGACCGGCGCAGGCGTCTGAGTGGGACCGAAGGCGCAGGCCGACAAGGCCAGCACGAGGGCGAGGGAAGCGAGGCGGCGAAACATGGCGCGCATCATCTCAGCCCAGCTTGTAGCTCTGAAGGTGGATCGAGGTTTCCGTTCCGGCGATGCCCTTGATCAACCGCACCCGCTCCAGCACATCGGCCAGCTCCTGYAGGCTGGAGCTGCTGATCTCGGCCAGCAGGTCCCAGCGGCCGTTGGTGTCGAACAGGCCGGTAATGCCGGGCTCGCCCAGCAGCATGGCCACCACCTCGCGCGTGCGGTTGCCTTCCACCGTGATGCTCATCCAGGCGGTGATCTGGTCGGGCACGGCGTCGGGCCGCAGGCGCACCGTGTAGCCGGTGATGACGCCGCCGTCCTCCAGCCGGGCGATGCGGTTGGTGACCGTGCCGCGCGACACCTTGAGCTTGGCCGCCAGCGTGGCGACGCTGGCGCGGGCATCGGTGCGCAGCAGGGCGAGGAGTTGTTGGTCCAGAGCGTCCATCTTGTGCATTCCGTCAATCGATGCTGCCATTTTGGCAAATTGGCATGCATAACAGAGCAAGAGTTGCGCTTCTGCCTGGCAACCAGCCCCGGAAGAATCGAAGCAGCCTTTCGGAGACCCGCATGACCACCCTTCTGACCACCCAGGACGTCGCCCGCCTCGTGCAGCGCGTGGGACTTCCCGATTTAACGCGCCGCCTCGTCGCCTACCTGGAAGCCGACTACGGCCGCTGGGCCGAGTTCGACAAGACGCCGCGCGTGGCCGCCCACTCCGCCGACGGCGTCATCGAACTGATGCCCATCGCCGACGCCAGCCTCTACAGCTTTAAGTACGTCAACGGTCACCCCAAAAACCACCGCGTCGGCCTGCCGACCGTGATGGCGTTTGGCGTGCTCGCCGACGTGGCCACCGGCGCACCGGCGCTGCTGTCCGAGCTGACGCTGACCACCGCGATGCGCACGGCCGCCACGTCGGTGATGGTCGCCAAGCGCCTGGCCCGGCCGGACAGCCGCGTGATGGCGCTGATCGGCAACGGTTGCCAGAGCGAGTTCCAGGCGCTGGCCTTCCACCACCTGCTGGGCATCCGTGAGCTGCGCCTGTTCGACATCGACCCGGCCGCCACCGCCAAGCTGGTGCGGCACCTTGAGCGAACGCCGGGCCTGACGCTGACCGTCTGCGCTTCAGTCGCCGAGGCGGTGCGCGGCGCCGACATCGTCACCACCGTCACCGCCGACAAGGCCGCCGCCACCATCCTGACGCCGGACATGATCGARCCCGGCATGCACATCAACGSSGTCGGCGGCGAYTGYCCCGGCAAGACCGAGCTGCATCGCGGCGTGCTGGAGATGGCGCGCGTCATCTGCGAGTTCGAGCCGCAGTCGCGCATCGAAGGCGACATGCAGCAGATGCCCGCTGACTTCCCCGTCACCGAGTTCTGGCGCGTGCTGGCCGGTGACGCGCCGGGCCGCGAATCGGCCAGCCAGATCACCGTGTTCGACTCGGTGGGCTTCGCGCTGGAAGACTTCTCCGCGCTGCGCCTGCTGCGCGACGTCAGCACCCAGCTCGGCATCGGTTCGGCGCTGGATCTGATCCCGCAGATGGCCGATCCCAAGGACCTGTTCGGTCAGTTGCAACTCGGCGGCCAGTTGCAGGCAGCCTGAGGTCTTGCGGCCAGGCTTGCGTCGCTTACCTGGGCTCACAGGCCTGGGCGGCAGTCCGGCGGAGCCGGGTGCACCAGTCCTACATGAGGGCCCCATCACGGTGCCGAGGATTCGTTCAGCGACATCCCAGTCGCTTTTCCGATGAACGAAGCAGGAAGAAACCGTGATGACCAAGACCGCACTCACCCTCGCCGCCCTCGCGCTGGCCGCCAGCGCCGCCCAGGCCCAACCCACCAACAAGCCCAGCGCCTACGGCCTGCTGTCGGCCGGTCAGGGCCACCTGAACGCCGACTGCAGCGGCGTGCAGGCCTGTGACCGCAACGCCACTGGCGGCAAGGCCATGCTCGGCTATTCCTTCGGCAACGGCTTCGCGCTGGAAGGCGGCTACACGACCTTCGGCCGCTTCCATGCATCGCAGGGTGCCGTCGGCCTGAACGCCCGGCCCGAGGCGCTGTCGCTGGGCGGCGCGTACACCGCCGCGCTGACGCCGGACTGGGGCCTCACCGGCCGCCTGGGCGTGGCGCGCGTGCGCACCAAGGTTGGCGCCGACGTCGGCGTGCTCAGCGGCTCCGACCGTGAAAGCAAGACCCAGCCCATTGCCGGCCTGGCCGTGAACTATGCGCTGACGCCGTCCACCCGCGTCGAGCTTGGCGTGGACGCGACGCGCGCTCAGTACCAGGGCGAGCGCAGCAATGTGCGCCTGGTGTCGCTGGGCGCGCGCATGTCGTTCTGACGACGCCGCGCATCAGTCCGGGGCCGCCATGTGCGGCCCCTCTTTTTGTTGCCGCGCCACTAATACCCACACCACGTCGGAGCACCCGCCACCAGAATCGACAGCAACGCGACAGGGGGTTGGCATGGGCTCGAAAGTGCATCCGGTCCGCAGCCGTAGGCTGCTCTTGCTGCTCGGCTTGACCGCGCCACTCGCTGTGGTGGCCGAGCCGCTGCCCACCGACCCGCTGGAGCGCCAGTGCTGGCTGGCCCACACGGCCCAGCGCGCGGCGGTGGACCTGCGGGAACCCATCTCCGTGCACTTCAGCAATGTGAAAAGCGGCTACCGCGTGCGCACGCCCTTCTGGGTCGAGTTTGGCGTGCGCGGCATGGGCGTCATCCCGGCCGGCAATCCCAACGACAAGGCCGGCCACCACCACATCCTCATCGACACGCCGCTGCCGCGCGACCACACGGCACCCATCCCCTTCTCGGCCACGCACAGGCATTTCGGCAAGGGGCAGACCGGCACCGAGCTGGACCTGCCGCCGGGCCGGCACACGCTGCGCCTGCTGTTCGCCGACCACGCCCACAAGCCCTACTTCGTCTTCAGCAACGAGATCGCCATCGAGGTCACGGGCAAGCGCAGCGACCCCGCGCCCAGGGTCATCTCGGGTGACGCCGACAGCTGCGAGGCCTGGTACCAGGACCAGCGCGCCGCGCCGCGCGCCTCGGCCGAGCGCGCGGTCTATGTGAAGAACCTGCGCGACGACGAGACCGTGTCCAGCCCCTTCACGCTGTCACTGGGCGTGCTCGGTGCCGGCCAGGGCGTGGCGCCGGCCGGCACCAGCATCAAGGACACCGGCCACTTCCGGTTAAGCATCAATCAGAAGGGCAACACGGTGCGGCGCCAGGACCTCACAGACGGCCGCAGCGAGGCCATCGTCGACCTGCCACTGGGCGACTACGAAGTCGCTGTCACGCTGAACGACGGCGACGGCAACCTGCTGCTCAAGGGCGCGCCGCTGAAGCTCAGCGTCAATCGTCACGACAGGTAGGCGCCCACGTCCTCCACGTCGATGAGACCGGCCGCCATGAAGCGCCGCGCATAGGCCATGCACGCGCCGGAGCGCAGGAAGAGCTCGAAGAGTTCGGCGTCCAGGTGCTGCTCCCGCACCATGCGGGCCAGGATGGCCAGCGCCTCCGACAGCGGCTTGCCGGGCTTGTAGGGCCGGTCGTCGGCGGTCAGGGCCTCAAAGACGTCGGCGATGGCCATCATGCGGGCCTGCGGGCTCATCTGCTCGCGCGTCAGGCCGCGCGGATAGCCCTTGCCATCCATGCGCTCGTGATGCCCGCCGGCAATCTCGGGCACCTCGCGCAGGTGCCGCGGGAACGGCAGCTCGTGCAGCATCTTGATGGTCTGCACGATGTGGTCGTTGATCTTGTAGCGCTCCTCGTCCGTCAGCGTGCCACGCGACACGGCCAGGTTGTGCAGCTCGCCACGGTGGTAGAGGTGCTCGGGCTGGCTCATGCGGAAGCCCCAGCGGTTGCCCTCGGCCAGCGTCTCGGCCGGCGCGCGCGCCAGCACATGCTCGGGCCGGTCGGCCAGCAAGGCCTCCGGCGCGGGCAGCGGTGGCCTGGGGCTCGGCAGGCGCCGCGCCTCGTCGGCCGACAGGCCCAGGCCATCATCCAGCGTGCGCCACCAGCGCCGCGCGCCGATTTCGCGCAGCCGGGCCAGCCGCTCGGGGCCGAGGAACTCCCCGCCCTGGTTGCAGGCCGCGACGAAGGCGAAGCCCTCGTCCAGCGCGGCCTGCGCGGGGGCCGCCTCCGCACGCGCGGCGGCCGTGCCGTCGGCGCCCAGCCGGGCCTCCAGGCGCTCGATCAGCACGTCGCGCTTGAGCACCTCGAAGCGGGTGCGGATCTCATGGATGCGGTTGTTGAGCGTCTCCAGCTTGGTGGCCTTGTCGACGACGTACTCCGGCGTCGTCACCTTGCCGCAGTCGTGCAGCCAGGCGGCGATGTGCAGCGCCTCCCACTCGTCGGCCGTCATCGTGAAGCCGGCATACGGCCCCTCGGTCGCGTCGCAGGCGGCCTGGGCCAGCATCTTGGTCAGCTCCGGCACGCGCTGGCAGTGGCCGGCGGTGTAGGGGCTCTTGGCATCGATGGCGCCGGCAACAAGCTGGATGAAGCTCTCCAGCAACTCCTTGCGCGCGCGCTGCAGCAGCTGGTTGTCCATGGCCAGCGCCGCCGTGCCCGACAGCGCGCGCACGAAGGCCACGCGGGCCTCGCCCAGCGGCTCAGCCTGGCCCTCGGCCGGCATGGTGAAGGACAGCGTCAGCGTGCCCAGGGTCTCGTTCTGGCGGTTCTTCAGCGGCAGGGACAGCAGCCTCACCCGCGCCGCGCTCAAGCCCGCAAACAACGGCTCGTAGGCCTTGAGATGACCCGGGTTGTCCCAGCTCAGGTCCACCTCCACCGGCCCGTCGGCCCGCAGGGCCTGCACCGGCGCCGCAACGCTGTCGGGCGCGCTGACATCCCAGGTCAGGCCGGCGCGCTTCGCCGTCTCGCCATGCAGGTGCGAGGCGGCCGGCAGCAGTTGGCTGCCGTCGGCGGACAGCAGGTGCACGGCGCCGCCGTTGGCCTCGGCCACAGCGATGKTCTCGCGCAGGATGAGGTCCAGCAGGGTGTCGAAATCGCGCTCGGCGCTGAGGGCGGCGCTGATGTCGAGGAAGCGGCGCAGCGAATGCTTCATGGCCGTCATCGCAACGGCCAGCCGGTCGACCTCGCGGATCAGGCTGCGCCTGGGGTCGGGGCCATCGAACTCGAATTGGCGGATGGCCTCGGCCTGGCGCGCCAGCTCGCGCAGCGGCCTGGAGACGCGGTCGGCCAGCAGATGCACCAACGGCAACAGCAACAGCATCAGGCCCAGTGAGATGTAGAAGCTGTGGCGCCGGCTCTCGATCTGGAAGGCCTGCAGCTCGTCGCGCGGCGCGGCCATCAGCAGCGTCAGCGACGCGCCCGCCACGACGCCTTCACCGTCGCCCTGGTTGCCCACCAGCGGCAGCGCATGGGCCACCCATTCGCGGCCATCAATGGCCTGCACCGGCACGAGCCCGCCACTGGCATCGCGCCGCGCCCACAGCGCGCGCATCAGCGGCGTGGCCGCCTCGGCGACCTGGCGCAGCGTCTTGCCGCCGCTGGCCTGCGGCGGGCGATCTCGGCGGGCCTCGGCCAGCAGCTCGCCGCCGGCGGTGGCGATCAGCAGCTCGGCCGAGCGGCTGATCTGCGGCTTGGTCAGCATGTCGCTCAAGGCGTGCAGGCTGACGTCGGCGCCGATGACGACGGCGCCACGCGCCTCGGCCAGCGTCACGCCGGGCTCGCCGGTGGTGAAGAAGAGATAGGGCTCGGACTGCACGGCCCGGCCGTCGCCGGCTCGCCGGGCCAGCTCGTACCAGGGCCGCACGCGGGGGTCGAAGACGTAGTCGGGCCGCTCCAGCTGCTGCACCTCGCGCAGCCCGGCGTCCAGAAAGCGGTAGCTGCCGCGCACCTGGCCGCCATCGCGGTCCACGCTCTGCAGCCCGAAGGCCGCGTTGGCCGGCGCGCCCATGCGGCTGCGCGCGGCGGTGTCCTCCAGGCGGCGCAGCAGCAGGAAGGAGCCGCTTGCGGTGCCCACGTAGACCGCCGACACCGAGGCATTGCCGCGCAAGGCCGCCACCAGCTGCGGCAGGGCCGCCAGCCGCTGGGCCTCGCTGGTGGCATGGCCCAGGGCGCCCGAGGCCAGCAAGGCCACGCTGACCCGCGCCGGCCGCAGCTCGGTCTCCACCGTGGCGGCCGCCTCACGGCCGATGCGCCTGGCCGCCGCACCGGCCTGCTGCAGCATCAGCGCATCGCTGCGCGAGGCCTCGTGAAGCAGCAGCACGCCGTAGACCATGGCCACCAGGCCGACCATCAACGCGCTCAGGGTGATGTACAGCGTCTTGGGCTTGATGTGAGGCATGAAACCAGTATCAGCGTTGCGCCTGTGGGTCCGCATGCACAGGCCCGACGCCGGCGGCGATTCAGCGTGAATCCTCACGTTCAGTGATGCACCGATTTGTCGCGCGACTGCGACAGGCATCGAGGAGGCCAAGGGCGGGGCTGCATACGATGCGCGCCTCCTTGAAAAAGGCTTGCGGGCCACCGCCTTCGCCATGGCCCAACGAACGAGAAGACAAGGGAAAGTTCTCAAGATGAAGAAGCATGCATTCGCCCTGGCCGCGCTGATCGCCGCGGCCTGCGCCCAGGCCCAGACGCAAACTCCGGCGCCGATCTACATGACCACCGCAGCTGGCGCGTCGCACCTGAACCTGGACTGCACGGGAGCAACTTCGTGCGACGCCAGCGACGTGGGGGCCAAGCTGGTCGGCGGCTACCAGTTCGGCAACGGCCTGAGCCTGGAGCTGGCCTACATCGCCTTCGGCAAGTTCCGCGCAGCCGACGGCGCCCTGGGGCTGTCGGTCAAGCCCACGGCCTTCCTGATGGGCGGCGCCTACGCGCTGCCGCTCAGCAGCGACTGGGGCCTGAACCTGCGCCTCGGCGCCGCCCAGGTAAAGACCAAGGTCACCGCCGTGGCCGGCTCAGTGAGCGGTAACGATTCTGAAAGCAAGGTCAAGGTCTATGTGGGCGCCGGCCTGAGCTACGCCGTCAGCAAGACGTTAAAGATCGAACTTGGCGCCGATTCGACGGAAGCCGAGTACGCCGGTGAGAAGGGCAGCCTCCGCCTGATTTCGCTGGGCGCGACCTTCTCGTTCTGATCTGCCTGATGCTGACCGAGGGCCGCCATGAGCGGCCCTTGTCGTTTCTACACTCCGGGCATGAACTACGCCCCGTTGATCAAGGAAGTGGGCCGCGGCGCCCGCGGTGCCCGCGACCTCACCCGCTTGCAGGCCGAAGAGCTGTTCGGCGAGATGCTGGACGGCACGGTGCCCGACATGGAGCTGGGCGCCCTGCTCATCGCCATGCGCATCAAGGGCGAAAGCGCCGACGAGGTGGCCGGCTTCCTGGCGGCGATGCAGGCCCGCACCGCCTCGCTGGCAGCCCCGGCAGGCCCACGCACCGTGCTGCTGCCCAGCTTCAACGGTGCCCGCAAGCAGGCCAACCTGATGCCGCTCGTCGCCCAGCTGCTGGCCCGCGACGGCGTGCCGGTGCTGATCTTCGGCCGCCATGACTTCGACAGCCGCCACAGCCCCTTCGAGCTGCTGGACGCGCTGGGCCTGCACGCCAGCGACACGCCGGCCGACGCAGAAGAGAGGTTGGCGAACGACAAGCTCACCGTCCTGCCTTTGCAAAAACTCAACCCTGGCTTGAACAATCTGATGGCCTTGCGCCCACGCCTGGGCCTGCGCAACAGCTCGCACAGCTTGGCCAAGCTGCTGGACCCCTTCCCCGCCGGCCGCGGCGTGCGCGTCGTCGCGGTGACGCACCCGGAGTACCTGGACAGCATGTCCGAGGCCTTGCCGGTGCTGACGGCAGGCGGCGGCCGTGCACTGCTGATGCGCGCCAGCGAGGGCGAGGCCTACGCCCACCTGCGCCGCAAAGCCCATCTGATCGGCTTCCAGGACGGCGCCACGGCGCCGCTGCATCCGGCCGACACCACCGACCTGGACTGGCCGCTGTCCCCCGCCTGCGAGCCGCAGGACAATGCCGGACTGATCCGCGCCATGCTGGCCGGGTCCGAACCGGTGCCGACGCGCATCGCCGAACAGGTCGCCGTGCTGAAGCTTCTCGCCACAAACTGAAGTTGCTTATTCAGCTTGGGCATATGRCCCCAAGAATTAAGTAGTTCTGCGGCGCTGCAACATTCCCTAGAGTCGCGCCCTCAGGTGGCATGGGGTCACCGCTGGAGTTTCTTGCGTGCTGGACGGGATTGCGATTGCGAGTGGACTGGGTGTCGGCCTCATCGTCGGGATCACCGGCGTGGGCGGCGGCTCGCTGATGACGCCGCTGCTGCTGACCGTCTTCAAGCTGAACCCGGCGGTCGCCATCGGCACCGACCTCTGGTTCGCCTGCCTGACCAAGATGAGCGGCTCCATCGCCCATGCCCGCCACGGTCACGTCAACTGGGCCATCGTGCGCCGCCTGCTGGCCGGCTCCATCCCGGCCTCCATCGCCACCATCGCGCTGATGCACCTGACCGGCATCACCAAGGGCTGGGCGGCTGCGCTGACCTTTTCTCTCGGCATCGCCCTGCTGCTGACGGCCGTCGTCGTCGCCTTCAAACAAAGCTGGCAGGCGCTGGGGCTGAAGCTGGAGCGCTGGATTCCCGAAGGCCGCAAGCCGGCGCTGACCGTCGCCTCCGGCCTGCTGCTGGGCGTGCTGGTGTCTCTGTCGTCCATCGGCGCCGGGGCCGTCGGCGCCACGCTGATCCTGCTCATCTACCCCCGCATGAAGGCGCGCGACATCGTCGGCACCGACATCGCCCACGCCGTGCCGCTGACGCTGGTGGCCGGCCTGGGCCACGCCACGCTGGGCAACGTGAACTGGCTGTTGCTGATGTCCTTGCTCATCGGTTCCCTGCCCGGCATTTGGCTGGGCGCCCAATTGACCCGCCGCCTGCCTGACGGCGTCGTGCGCAGCCTGCTGTGCGCGTCGCTGCTGATGGCCGGCTGGAAAGTGATCCACTAGAAAAGACCTCTTCGATGTATCAGTACACCGACTTCGACCGCCGCTTCGTCCACGCCCGAGCCGCGCAATACCGCGACCAGCTCGAACGCCACCTCGCGGGCACGCTGGGCACCGACGAGTTCCGCGCACTGCGCCTGCAAAACGGCTGGTATATCCAGCGCCACGCGCCCATGCTGCGGGTGGCCGTGCCCTATGGCGAGCTGTCCTCACGCCAGCTGCGCCAGCTCGCGAAGATCGCCCGTGAGTACGACCGCCAGCCCGACGGCCCCTTCGCCGGCCAGGGCGGCTACGGCCACTTCACGACGCGCCAGAACCTGCAATACAACTGGATCCCGCTGGTGGACAGCGCCACGGTGATGGACCTGCTGGCCGAGGTCGACATGCACGGCATCCAGACCAGCGGCAACTGCATCCGCAACATCACCAGCGACGCCTTCGTCGGCATCGCGCCGGCCGAGATCGTCGATGCGCGCCCCTACTGCGAAGTGCTGCGCCAGTGGAGCACGCTGCACCCCGAGTTCGCCCACCTGCCGCGCAAGTTCAAGATCGCCGTCAGCGGCGCCGCCGAGGACCGCGCGGCCATCGGCTGGCATGACATCGGCCTGCAACTGAAGAAGAACGCGGCCGGCGAGGTCGGCTTCCAGGTCTTCGTCGGCGGCGGCATGGGCCGCACGCCGATCCCGGGCGTGGAGATCAACCGCTTCGTGCCCTGGCAGCAGATCCTCGTCTACATCGAGGCCATCGTGCGCGTCTACAACCTCGCCGGCCGGCGCGACAACCTCTACAAGGCCCGCATCAAGATCCTCGTCAAGGCCGAAGGCCAGAAGTTCTTCGACGCGGTCAACGAGGAGTACCAGCGCATCCTGGCCGACGACAACGGCGGCCACGAGCACATCATTCCGCAGGCCGAGCTGGACCGCGTCGCGGCCTGCTTCGTCGATCCCGCCAGCGTCACGCCGACGGCCGAGCCCGCGCTCGACACCAGCGACCCGGCGTTCGCACGCTGGCTGGCGCGCAACGTCGACGGCCACCGCGTTGCCGGCTATCGCGCCGTGACGCTGAGCCTGAAGCGCGTCGGCATCGCCCCTGGCGACACGACTGCCGATGTGATGGATACCGCCGCCGCCCTGGCCGACCAGTTCAGCCATGGCGAGCTGCGCGTGTCGCACCGCCAGAACCTCGTGCTGCCCTGGGTTAAGGCCTCGGACCTGCCCGAGCTGTTCCAGGCCGCCCGCGCTGCCGGCTTCGCGACGCCCAATGCCCGCCTGCTGACCGACCAGATCGCCTGCCCCGGCGGCGACTTCTGCGCGCTGGCCAACGCCCGCTCGCTGCCGCTGGCCGCCGAGATCGCCGAGCGTTATCAAGACCAGGACGAGCTCGAAGACCTCGGCGAGCTGGACCTGCACATCAGCGGCTGCATCAACAGCTGCGGCCACCACCACAGCGGCCACATCGGCATCCTCGGCGTCGACAAGGACGGCACCGAGTGGTACCAGCTGACGCTGGGCGGCAGTGACGGCACCAGGCTGTCGGGCACGACGGTGGCCGGCAAGGTCATCGGCCCGAGCTTCGCGGCCGACGAGATCGCCGACGCCATCGATGCCGTCATCGACACCTTCAAGCGCGAGCGCCTGGCTGGTGAGCACTTCATCGACGCCGTGAAGCGCGTCGGCCTCGACCCGTTCAAGACCGCCGCCAATGCCGTGCGTGTGTCCACCGCCAAGGTGCAAGCATGAAGTTCATCAACGCCACCACCTGCCAATGGAAGCACGCCATCGGTGAAGACGGCCCCAAGCCCGATCCCGATCCGGCGCCCAACCGCCTGCTGTCGCTGGAGCAATGGCATGCCGTGAAGACCCGCTGGCCCGCGAACACGCCGGTCGCCATCGAGTTCCCGAACGACGCTGACATCAACCAGCTCGCACCCGACCTGGCCCGCATTGCCGTCATCGTGCTCGACTTCCCGAAGTGGACCGACGGCCGCGCCTACAGCCAGGCCCACATCCTGCGCAGCCGCCACAAGTTCACCGGCGCCATCCGCGCCCGTGGCGAAGTGCTCGTGGACATGATGCAGCTGCTGGCCCGCACCGGCTTCGACGAGGTCGTCATGCGCGGCGACCAGTCGCAGGCTGCGGCGCAAAAGGCGCTGGACCTGTTCGCGCCGGTCGGCTTCTATCAAGGCGACGTCGGCGAGACCCGGCCGTGGTTCATGAGGAGTGCCGCGTGAGCGAAGTCAGCAGCCTGCCCTGGGCCGCCGCGCCTGCGGCTGGCAATGCCATCGGCCTCTACGCCAAGTGGACGCCGGCGCTGGACGCCAAGATCGACGCCGCGCTGCAACGCCTGCGTGACGCCAGCATCGAACACGGCGACGGCCTGGTGCAGAGCAGCAGCCTGGGCGTGGAAGACATGGTCATCACCGACCTGATCGCCCGCACCCAGCTGCCCATCGCCATCTCAACGCTGGACACCGGCAAGCTGCACGCCGAGACGCTGGCCCTGCTGCCGCGCATCCGCGAGCGCTACGGGTTCGAGGTCGAAGCCTTCAAGCCTGTGGCCGAAGCCGTCATCCAGTTCGTCACCCGCGAGGGCGAGGAGCCGATGTACAAAAGCATCGAGCTGCGCAAGGCCTGCTGCGGCCTGCGCAAGATGGAGCCGCTGGGCCGCATGCTCAAGGGCCGCAGCGCCTGGATCACCGGCCTGCGCCGCGAGCAGAGCGGCGCACGCGGCGACGTGGCGTTTGATGAAGACGACGGCAATGGCCGCCGCAAGATCAGCCCCATCGCCGACTGGACCTGGGCCGAGGTCTGGGCCTATGTCGAGAAATACGACGTCCCCTACAACCCGCTGCATGACCAGTTCATGCCCTCGATCGGCTGCGCGCCCTGCACGCGCGCCATCGCCGTCGGCGAGGACTTCCGCGCCGGCCGCTGGTGGTGGGAAGACTCCACCAAGGAATGCGGTCTGCACGCCAAATCATGAATGCTGCTGTGAAACCCGAACAACTCATCGCCGACGTCGACCACGCCCACTTGGATGCGCTGGAAGAGGAAGCCATCTTCATCCTGCGCGAGGTGGCCGCGAGCTTCGAGCGCCCCGCCCTGCTGTTCTCCGGCGGCAAGGACTCCTGCGTCGTGCTGCGCCTGGCGGAGAAGGCCTTCAAGATGAAGAACGCGGCGCATCCGAGTGGCTACTCGGGCGCCCTGCCCTTCCCGCTGGTGCACATCGACACGGGGCACAACTTCCCCGAGGTCATCACCTTCCGTGACCAGCGCGTGGCGGACATGGGCGAGCGCCTGATCGTGGGCCATCTGGAAGATTCCATGGCCCGCGGCACCATCCGCCTGAGCCACCCGCTGGAAAGCCGCAACGGCCATCAGACGGTGACGCTGCTGGAGACCATCGAGGAGCACAAGTTCGACTGCCTGATCGGCGGCGCCCGCCGCGACGAGGAGAAGGCGCGCGCCAAGGAGCGCATCTTCAGCCACCGCGACAGCTTCGGCCAATGGCAGCCCAAGGAGCAGCGCCCCGAGCTGTGGACGCTGTTCAACACGCGCATCCGCCCGGGCGAGCATTTCCGCTGCTTCCCCATCAGCAACTGGACCGAGCTGGACGTGTGGCTCTACATCGCCCGCGAGAACATCCCGCTGCCGCAGATGTACTTCGCGCATGAGCGCCAGGTCATCCGCCGCAAGGGCCTGCTGGTGCCGCTGACCGACGTGACGCCGCCGGAAGAAGGCGAGACCGTCGAGACGGCCTTGGTGCGCTTCCGCACCGTCGGCGACATGACTTGCACCTGCCCGGTCGAGAGCCCCGCCGCCAACGCAAGCGAGGTCGTGGCCGAGACGCTGACTGTGACCGTGAGTGAGCGCGGCGCCACGC
Organism: Roseateles sp. P5_E8; assembly: GCF_054177665.1. NCBI lineage: Bacteria > Pseudomonadati > Pseudomonadota > Betaproteobacteria > Burkholderiales > Sphaerotilaceae > Roseateles > Roseateles sp. P5_E8. Next base: position 45,456 of record NZ_JBGCUM010000004.1, read on the forward strand.
GCATGGACGACCGCACGAGTGAAGCTTCGATGGAGAAGCGCAAGAAGGAAGGGTATTTCTGATGAAGGCGCTGCGATTCCTAACTGCGGGTTCCGTTGACGACGGCAAGTCCACGCTGATCGGCCGCCTGCTGTTCGACGGCCAGGCCATCCTGGCCGACCAGCTCGACACGCTGGAGCGCCGCGCCGCCGGCCGCCCCATCGACCTGAGCCTGCTGACCGACGGCCTGGAAGCCGAGCGCGAGCAAGGCATCACCATCGACGTGGCCTACCGCTACTTCGCGACCAAGACGCGCAAGTTCATCATTGCCGACGCCCCCGGCCATGAGCAGTACACGCGCAACATGGTCACGGCCGCCGCCGGCAGCGATGCCGCCGTCGTGCTGGTGGACATCACCAAGCTGGACCTGACCGAAGCCGACGTGACGCTGCTGCCGCAGACGCGCCGCCACTCGCTGCTGGCCCAGCTGCTGCGCGTGCCCAGCATCGTCTTCGCCATCAACAAGATCGACGCGCTGGAGGACGCGGGCGCGGGCTTCGAGAAGGTCAAGACGGCCCTGGACAAGTTCGCCGCTGCCGCCGGCTTGAACGTCGCGGCCACCGTGCCCGTCAGCGCGCTGCGCGGCGACAACGTCACCCAGCCTCTGGACGCGCCCTGGTGGAACGGCGAATCCCTGCTGCAAGTGCTGGAGCGCCTGCCCACGCTGAGCGAGCGCGCCGACGCGCCGCTGAGCCTGCCCGTGCAATACGTGCAGAAGGACGCCTACCAGTCGGCTGGCACCGGCTTCCAGCCGCGCGTGCTGTGGGGCCGCATCGCCCACGGCGCGGTGAAGGCTGGCGACACCATCGAGGTGCTGCCGTCCCGGCAGACGGCCGTCGTCTCCGAAGTGCGACTGGCCGGCGAGACCGTGCCCAGCGCCGAAGCCGGAGACTCGGCCGGCCTCGTGCTGGACCGCCAGCTCGACGTCAGCCGCGGCGACTGGATCGTCACGCCCGGCAGCGCTGCGGTCACCAAGAACTTCTCCGCGACGCTGGCCTGGCTGGACACCGAAGCCGCCAAGCCCGGCCGCAAGTACTGGGTGCGCCACGGCAACCGCTGGGTGCAGGCGCGCATCTCGGCGATCGATTCGGTGCTGGACATCAACACGCTGACGCCGCACGAGGCGCATGAGCTACCCGTCAACACGATCGGTCGCGTGCAGATGGAAGTGCAGCACGAGCTGCCCGTCGAGCCCTTCGCGGACAACCGCGTCGGCGGCGCGCTGATCGTCGTCGACCCCGCCAGCCACCGAACCAGCGGCGCGCTGCTGGTGGACGTGCAGCCCGCTGCCACGGAAGAGGCCTGGTAATGGCCGGCAGGGTGATCTTCGTCAGCGCGGGCCCTGGCGCCGCCGACCTGATCACCGTGCGCGGTGCCCGCGCGCTGGGCACCGCCGACATCGTGCTGGCCGATGCGCTGGCCGACCCGGCCCTGCGCGACCTCGCGCCGCAAGCGCAATGGCTGCTCGTCGGCAAGCGCGGCTACGAGCATTCGGCCAAGCAGAACGAGATCAACGCGCTGCTGCTGAAGGCCGCGCACGAACACGCCGTCGTCGTGCGCCTTAAGGGCGGCGACGCCAGCATCTTCGGCCGCCTGGAAGAAGAGCTCGCGGCGCTGGCCGAGGTCGGCATCGCCAGCGAAGTCATCCCCGGCGTGACCGCCGCGCTGGCCGCCGCTGCACACACGCAACGCCCGCTGACCCGCCGTGGCCGCGGTCGCAATGTGTCGCTGACGACGGCGATGACCGAGACCGGCGAGTTGCGAGCCGCGCTCAGCGCCGACACCGAGGTCTTCTACATGGCCGGCCGCCAGCTCGCCACGCTGGGCACCAAGCTCGTCGCCGCCGGCTGGCCGGCCGACACGCCGGCCCTGGTCGTGTCCCGCGCGGGCTGCGCGGATGCCATCACCAGCGAGCACCGCATTGGCGATCTCGCCCACGCCGCGCCACTACACGGCAACAGCCCCACGGTCGTCACCGTGGGCACGGGGGCGGCGCCGGTCCAGGCCAGCCAGCCGCCCGCCTTTAAAATCGTCGTTTCGCCTGAAAAGGCGCCCCTTACTTCCCAGAGCTCCTCATGACCCACGTCGTCACCGAAGCCTGCATCCGCTGCAAATACACCGACTGCGTCGACGTCTGCCCGGTCGACTGCTTCCGCGAAGGCCCGAACTTCCTGACCATCGACCCGGATGAATGCATCGACTGCGCCGTCTGCATCCCCGAGTGCCCGGTCAACGCCATCCTGCCCGAGGAGGATGTGCCCGGCGATCAGATCCACATGATCAAGATCAACGCCGACCTGGCCAAGGGCTGGCCCAGCATCACCAAGCGCAAGCCGCCGCTGCCCGATGCCGACGACTGGAAAGACAAGACGGGCAAGCTGCCCGAGCTGATCCGCTGAACTACGGCGATTGAAGTAAACGTCTTTATGGAAGAAATCGAAGACGACGACGCCATCGAGACGGACGCCGTCATCGTCGGCGCCGGCCCGGTCGGCCTGTTCCAGGTCTTCGAACTGGGCCTGCTGGAGATCAAGGCCCACGTCATCGACAGCCTGGCCTACCCCGGCGGCCAGTGCATCGAGCTCTACCCCGACAAGCCCATCTACGACATCCCGGCCGTGCCCGTGTGCACCGGCAAGGAGTTGACGGACAACCTGCTCCGGCAGATCCAGCCCTTCGGCGCGAGCTTCCACCTCGGGCAAGAAGTCACCGTCGTGCAGAAGTTGGACGATGGCCGCTTCATCGTCGAGACCAACAAGGGCACGCAGCTCGTCACCAAGACGGTCTTCATTGCCGGCGGCGTCGGCAGCTTCCAGCCGCGCACGCTGAAGGTCGAGGGCGTCGAGAAGTACGAGGGCGAGCAGGTCCACTACCGCGTCATGAGCCCCACCCAGTTCGCCGGCAAGAACCTGCTCATCATCGGCGGCGGCGACTCCGCGCTGGACTGGGCGCTGAACTTCTGCGCCGCGCATGCCGACGGCAACCCGCACAAGGCCGAGAGCGTCATCCTCGTGCACCGCCGGGACGGCTTCAAAGCGGCGCCAGCCAGCGTCGCGAAGATGCACGAACTCTGCGACGCCCACGAGATGCAGTTCATCGTCGGCCAGGCCACCGGCATCGACGAGCGGGACGGCGCGCTCACGGGCCTGAAGATCACCGGCAACGACGGCATCACGCGCGTCGTGCCTTGCGACCAGGTGCTGGCCTTCTTCGGGCTCAGCCCCAAGCTCGGCCCGATTGCCGAATGGGGCCTGGCGCTGGAGCGCAAGCAGATCGTTGTCGACACTGAGAAGTTCGAGACCAGCGTACCGGGCATCTTCGCCGTGGGTGACGTGAACACCTATCCGGGCAAGAAGAAGCTCATCTTGAGCGGCTTCCACGAGACCGCGCTGGCGGCATTTGGCGCGGCGCCCTATGTCTTCCCCGACAAGCGCGTGCATCTGCAATACACGACGACCAGCCCCAAGCTGCACAAGGTATTAGGCGTCGATTCCCCCGTCTTCGACTGACTGGGAGGGGGCTTGCGAAATGGCGCCGCAGCGGCGTTGCAAAGGCTTGCCGTAGCGTTGCTACTGTCTTCGCCTTTGCGCCTTGCTGCGACACCATTGCGCAAGCCTGGCGGGTTAGGGGCTCGGCAGGCATAGAATTCGGCTCAGCGCGTCGCTTCGGTGACGCGTCTTCGCTAGGGGTGTTGCGCCGGCCACGGCAGTGCGCGACTGAGACAGTCCCTTTGAACCTGATTGAGGTAATCCTCGCGCAGGGAAGCACGCTGATAGCCCAGGCCGAATCTTCGTCTCTCGCCCCTGGGCTCCGTCGTTTGCCGACCTGCCATCGCTTTGCATTCCGATGGCACGACACACTCTTTCCCTCATCGCCACCGCCGCCGCCCTGCTGGCCGCCGGTATCGCCTCCGCCCAGTCCTTGCCGCAGGTCCGCGTGACCGGCAAGGCCACCGAGGCCGTGCCCAGCCTGTCCGGCTTCAACGACCCGCCGGCCAAGCTGCCGATGCAGGCGCTGAGCCTGTCCGCCGAACGGCTGGACGACCTCGGCATCAGCCAGCTGTCGGGCATCACCAAGATCGATGCCTCCGTCTCGGACGCCTACAACGCCGTCGGCTACTGGTCGCAGCTCAAGATTCGCGGCTTCGACCTCGACAACCGCTTCAACCTGCGCCGCGACGGCCTGCCCATCAGCGGCGAGACCGCGCTGCCGCTGGTCAACAAGTCCGGCATCGAAGTGCTGAAGGGCAGCTCCGGCATGCAGGCGGGCACCAGCTCGCCGGCCGGCATCGTCAACTTCGTCGTCAAGCGCCCGCTGGCCGACGATGCCACGGCGCTGATGCTGGAAGCCGTCCAGGGCGGCTCGGTGCAGGCCAGCCTGGACCACTCGCAGCGCTTCGGTGCCAGCCGCGAGTTCGGCCTGCGCGTCAACCTCGCGGCGGCCCAGCTGAACCCGCAGTTGCGCAACAGCAAGGGCCGGTCGCACACGGTCGCGCTGGCCACCGACTGGCGCGTCAGCCCCGACACCCTCGTCGAGGCCGAAGTCGAGATCAACCGCCAGAGCCAGCCCAGCCAGCAAGGCTTCAGCCTGCTGGGCAACCGCCTGCCCGACGCCAACAGCGTCGACCCCAAGCTCAACCTCAACAACCAGCCCTGGAGCCTGCCCGTCGTCTTCGACAACACGCACGCCTCGCTGCGCGTGCAGCACAAGCTGACTGGCGACTGGCGCGTGCAGGCCGCCCTCGGCATCCAGCGGCTACGCACCGATGACCGCCTGGCCTACGCGTTCGGTTGTTCCGCCGTTGACGACTATTCGCGCTTCTGTGCCGACGGCAGCTACGACCTCTACGACTTCCGCAGCGAGAACGAGCACCGCGACACGACGGCGCTGGACGTCTCCGCCAGCGGCCCCGTGCAGCTGGCCGGCCTGCGCCATGACGTCACCGTCGGTGGACTGAGCAGCCAGTTCAAGAGCCGCTTCCAGCGCCAGGCCTACAACTGGGCCGGCATCGGCAACGTGGACGGCAGCGCCGTCACCACTGCCCAGCCCGACCTGACCGACGAGAACACCAACCGCGATGAGCGCAGCAATGAGCTCTATCTGCGCGACCGCGTGGCGCTGAGCGCCGACACCAGCGCCTGGCTGGGCCTGCGCCACACCCGCCTGCACCGCGAGAGCGTGCGCACCGATGGCTCACGGCCGACCGACTACTCGCAGAGCGTCACCACACCCTGGCTCGCCCTCAGCCATGCCATTGCAAGCGACTGGCTGGTCTACGCCAGTTGGGGCCAGGGCATAGAGAGCGAAGTCGCCCCCAACCGCGCGCGCTACAAGAACCGCGGCCAGGCCCTGCCCGCGCTGAAGAGCCGCCAAACCGAGATCGGCCTGAAGACCGGCAGCCAGCGCGTCGAAGGTTCGCTGACCGCCTTCGACATCCGCCGCCCCGCGTGGCGCGACATCGTGCTGCCCGGTTTCACGGAGTGCAGTGCCAACGACAGCTGCGAGCGCGTGGCCGACGGTTTCGCCCGCCATCGCGGCATCGAGGCCAGCGCCGACCTGAAGTGGAGCGGTGGCGGCCTGTTCGCCAGCGCCATGCGCCTGCAGGCACGCCGCGAAGGCAGCGCCGACGCCAGCCTCAACGGCCTGCGCCCGGCCAACGTGCCGCAGACGACGATCAAGGCCCACCTTCGCCAGGACCTGCTGCCTGGCCTGCAAGCCCAGCTCGGCCTTCGCCACGAGGGCAGCCGCTTCGCCACGCCCGACAACGGCATCGCCGTGCCCGCCTGGACGGTGGCTGACGCCGGCCTGCGCTACACGCAAGGCGTGGGCAACCAGACCTGGATCTGGCGCGCAGCCGTCGACAACCTCGCCAACCGCCGAGCCTGGCGCGAGTCGCCCTGGCAGTTCGAGCACAGCTACCTCTACCCACTCGCGCCACGCACTTTGCGCGCGAGCCTGGAGGTCCGGCTCTGAGGCGCCTGAAAAGACTGCTATAGTCACGGGCTCTGTTCCTCGATAGCTCAGTCGGTAGAGCGCCGGACTGTTAATCCGTAGGTCCCTGGTTCGAGCCCAGGTCGGGGAGCCAAACAGACATAGAAAAAGAGCCCACTGCAACCGAACGGCAGGCCTGAAATCAAAAACCCGCGCAAGCGGGTTGACCGAACAATTCCTCGATAGCTCAGTCGGTAGAGCGCCGGACTGTTAATCCGTAGGTCCCTGGTTCGAGCCCAGGTCGGGGAGCCAAATCAGAAGCCTCATTCGCGCAAGCGGATGGGGCTTTTTCTTTGCACCGTCCAATGCGCCGCTCAGGTCAGGTAGTTAGAACCGATCCGAGCCGCCCTTGGTGGCGCACAAACAAGCGCACAAACATCCGAGGGATGCACGTTGGCGGAGATCAAGCTCTGATCATGCAAGCACCCACACGTTAGGTGTCGTGCAAAGAGCCCCAAAAGCTCAGACTGAAGCCGCCTGCTTTCCGGAGATCTTCATGTCCAGCCTGTGTCGCACCCTCTCCCGAGCAGCCGCCTCGGCGGTCTTTATCTTCACAGCCCCACCCGCTCTTGCCACCTGGGGGCCTGTGATTGAAGGTGAGCCCTTCTGGGACTACGACTCGCCTGATGCGCCAACAGGCTTCAACATTGTTTCCACGGGCATCTATGACCCCACGACCAACTTGGTCGGCTACGTCAACTGGCAGGGCGACACGTCCGACACGATCCACTTCTACATTGGCCATCCAGGCAGCGCAGGATATGTGTTGCGGCAGTTCCGGACCACTTTCTGGACCTTCCCGAGCCTCGGCTCCGGCGAACAAGGGTTGCATCTGCTGCTGCGCGCGGCCTCTCCGTCAAGCCCGCCGCTCTTTTCGGTGGATCTCTTGGCGGACTCGTTCGGAGGGGGAAGCCTCACGGACAATACGCTGCGGCTGAACTCCGGCGAGCTCTATGCATTGACCGTCAGCACCATCGGATCGAGCAACTCCGGCGCCATGGCGTCGTATTCCCTGGGCTTTTCGGTTACCGATCCCGTGCCCGAGCCTCCAAGCTCGGCCCTGCTGCTGCCCGGCAGCATGATGCTGGCCCTTGCCGTCCGCCACCGAAGACGTGCCCACGACATGGGCCGCCCTACCCTCGGTGGGGTGTTGTAGCTTTCGACCCATCCTGTGCTGGATCGCAGGCCTCATCCGCGCCGCCAACAGCACCGCTAGGACGATTGCGGGCAGCGCCCGCACGCAGAAGACGAGGCGGTGGGCCTCATGGTCGGCGCAGGTGCGTGACACATGCAGAGGAAAGAATGACGCCCTGCCACCGGCGGGGGGCGGCTTCAAGTGGCATCACGTGAATTAGGGGGGTGCGCAAATTGGCAAGCAATCGCATGCTCCGGCGGCTGACTATCCGGGAGCTCTAATGCATAGATTCGGCCATCTCGCACTTGCCATCGTCGGAGCGCTTGTCTGCATCCCTGGCCAGGCCGCTACGTACACCGAAGGCTTTGAGGGTGACTTCCCGGCCTGGGAGACCAGCTGGTTCGGCACAGTGAGTGACGCACGAAACTTCAATTGCGCTGGGGAACTGGGCTGTTCGAATCGCGGCAATAACCCGGACGGTCTTTGGATTTTTAGCACGTCTGGATCGCGCAGATCGGTCACCGTGAGATTTGAAAGCGGCTTTGCCGCAAGCCTGGTGTCCTTCAGTATTGATGTGGCAACAGCATTTCCCACTTCGCTGACTGCGACGGACAAGGATGGCGCCTTGATATTCGATAAGACGGTCTCGAGCACGTCGGGCTGGGAGAGCGACCCCGGTATCTACACCACTTATCACATCACCTCGAGCAACGGCATTGGCAGCTTCACCTTCTCGGGTCCTGCCGCCGGCAACACGTCGGTCGACAACTTGGTTGCCTTATCGGCGGTGCCCGAACCAGCCGTTGCCCTGCTTATGCTTGCCGGCGCTGGTTGCTGGGGGCTTCGCTCCCGCCGCTGAATTCGACTCAGCGACAGCTTCTTCAGCGGCAGACTCTAAGCTTATCTAAGCGTACCTTCTCAGGGATGGGAAAGTCAGCGCGGCGACACGGCGCGTGGACGGGCACGGTTTGCTGCGACGACCCCGCGGGCGAAGGCCAAGATGCCGGGCCAAAGATCAACGAGGCCCGCCAAGTCTGGCAGGAACGCATTGCCGTCGTGAATGCGCTTGATGTCCGCCTCCGTCAGCTCCTGCCCCGTCTGCGCACCGGCCGGCTGCGCGGCAGGTAGGGCTTTGCCCCGGCCTTCGAGATAGCTTTCGATGAAGTCTGCAACGGACGCGCTCACCTCGCTTCGCGCCATGGTGGCGAGCGCAGCCTCGTTCCACGTGAGCTTCACATCGACGACGCCCTGCGCCTTCAGGCGTTCGGTCAGCTCTTCAAGTCGCGTTTTGCTCATGCTGTTCATCACCTGCAGGAGATGGGGATCGACTTCGCCAAGAACTCGTGACCCCTAAGTTGGCTTGTGGTGGTCGTTGCTGTGAAACACGCAGCGGAGCAAGATCTGGCATAGGCGTGTGCAGCACTGGCGCTGGAGAAGCAATGGGCATGAACTTCGCTGGGGTCGCACTGGCCACTGTATTGATGACAGGATGGTCGCCAGCGCAGGCGGCGCCCTCGATCACATCAGACGTCAAAGTCAATTGGGCTTCGTTGACGGTCATACCAATTGCGGACGATGGTGGCGTAGCACCGTCCTTGACATGGTTTAACTTCAGTTCGCAGCTCACCGCCTACTCCCCTTATTCATCAGTGACCATCGGCGATTGGACGTCGCGCCTTGACAAATCGGTCGGCGATGCCCGGGCGTCGGCCACCGCGAGTGTGAGCGCGTCGGAAATGCACGCCTACAGCATCGACACCGACAGCGGCGGCGACACTTCTGGCAGCATTTGGGCTCTGCGAGAGGGCGAGTTCTCCGTCATCGGCAGCGGTACCGTGCAGATCTCGGTCGACTACTCGTGGGCTGCAGCCTTGCACCCGACGGACGACGCCCGAATGTGGGACAGCTTCGCGTATGCCTACGTCTCGCTGCGCGCCGAAACGCGCTACGACCCTCGCGGCGGCGGCAACCGCAGCGATCAGCAGCAGGCCAGCGTCCAACTGCTCGCGCCTCCGCAAATTGGCGAGTTCCAGGGCTTCGGCACCGTGACGATCAACGTGCCTGTGCTCAATGGTGACTACCTATATTTCACTGCATCGGCCAGTCCCACCACGAACCTGTACGCCAGCGCGGTGCCGAATCCGCCAGCTATCTGGCTCATGGCCGGAGGGCTTCTCGCTCTGATGATCAAAAGATCGAAAGTACGGCCTTCAGAGATTTGAGGGTACGGGAATCAGTCGATGCGGACCGACACGCCGTAGATATCGAGGCTCGACGTGACCGCGGCTGCGCTCCATTGCTGACGGATCAACAGTTGGAAGCCGGTTCCGCCCGTTGTCACGATGGTCTGCGGCGGCGTGAACATCACCGGGCGCCGCGAAGCGCGAGAAGCCCCACTGGGGCGCCAGGTCGCTCGACAGCGGGCTGTTGCCGCGCACCGCGCCTGGTGTGGCCAGTCCCAGCCCCTGACACCAAGAGCCCCCCGTCATCGTCCACCAGCTGGTCGTTGGCATCGACAAAGACCGGCTGAGTGGTCTTGGGCGTTGGATCACCGACGCGCTCCAGCCAGAAGCCCTCGCCAGGCTGCAGCAAGCGGCCATAAATGACCCTGGCGCTCTTGCCTGTGTTCTCAACAAATTCCTTGGCCATGAGTCACTCCAGCTGTCTTGCTGGGGTGATTGCGCCTCACCCGCCCTGACATTTGCAGGGCCCGGCGCTATGCCGCGCGCCTCAGAGGCGGCATCGGCAGCGTCATCGAAATGGTTCTAAGCGTGGAGTGAACGGGGAGCCAAATCAAAGCCTCACATGCGAAAGCGTGTGAGGCTTCTTTCTTGGCCTAAGGTCCATTAGTCACGAAAAATCGCGCGCTTCGTCCGCCGGCGTCCACGCGATGAGCTTGTCGTCGCACAGACGCTCCGTGTCAGTCATGCCGATGGCCTGAGCCACACCGCGCGGGAAGGTGTCGAACAGCGCGGTGCCTTCGATATCCAGTTCATGGGCACGCGCACTCCAGCAGGACAGGTACAGCAGGCTGGACAGTGTCTGGTCGTCGCCTTCCTGCGGGTCGCATTGATGGCGAATGGCGTCGACGATGCTCTCCGGAAACAGCCATCGCGACGCGAAGGCGGCACCGACTTCCGGGTAGGCATAGCCCAGATCGGCGATCTGGGCCTCGTAGCGGTTGTCATCGCTGGCAAAGTCCGGCTGCAGGCTCGCGCGCTCGGGCATCGCCATCTTGAGCACCAGGTCGCCCGTGCCGTGCAGCAGCCCTGCGGTGAACGCGATGCCCTTGTCCAGCCTGAATTCTTCGGCCAGGGACTGGGCGATCTTGGCGACGTCCAGGCTGTGGCGCCAGAACTCGGTCATGTCCACGCCGGGCACGCCCTTGAACGCCCCGCCAACGGCCGCTGCCTGCACCAGTTGGCGCGTGGCCTTCAACCCCAGCATGGCCGTGGCCGCCTCGATCGTGCCAATGCGGGGACCGCCCGCGCTGTAGCGTGCCGAATTCACCAGCCTCAGGATGCGCACCGTCAAGCCGACTTCGCCGGACAACAGCTGATTGACCCGGCGCAGATCGGGTTCCTCATTCTGGAGTTCGCCAAGAATTCGGTTGACCGCCTCCGGCAATGACGGGATCAAGGCATCGGTAGCAAGCAGGTCGTTGAGTTTCACGGGATACCTCGCGAAGGATGGCGCAATGCTAATGGCCCGCGCTTCGTCTTCAAAAAGCGAATGCCACGTCGGCAACGGCTGGCCCGGCGATCCGAGGCGGATCTCACACGAGATACCCTGTCGGGTTTTCTCGCCGCAACAGGAACCATCGCGCTTGAACACCCTGGACCAACTTCGCGCCGGCACTCTGCAGGGCACGCAGCGCCTGACACTGCGCGCCGGCCTGCGCGAACTGCCGCAAGAGATCTACGCGCTGGCCGACACGCTGGAAGAGCTGGACCTGTCCGGCAACGAACTTGACGATCTGCCGAGAGACCTGGCCCGGCTGCACCGGCTGCGCGTCATCTTCTGCTCAAACAACCGCTTCACACGGCTGCCCGAGGTGTTGGGCCGTTGCGCGGCGCTGGAGATGGTGGGCTTCAAGGCCAACCAGATCACCGACGTGCCAGCCGCCGCACTGCCGCCGCAACTGCGCTGGTTGACTCTGACCGCCAACCGCATTGCCGAACTACCCGACGAGTTGGGCCATAGGCCCAGGCTGCAGAAAGTGATGCTGGCCGGCAACCGGCTGCGCGCCCTGCCCGAGAGCCTCGCGGCCTGCGAGCGGTTGGAGCTGCTGCGCATCTCGGCCAACCAGCTCGACGGCCTGCCCGACTGGCTGCTGGCGCTGCCACGGCTAACCTGGCTGGCCCACGGCGGCAATCCCTTCAGCACGGCGCACGAGGCGGATGCGCTCGAACACGCGCCCATGCCCCGCGTGCCCTGGGGCCAGCTCGACGTGCAGGCGCTGCTGGGCGAAGGCGCGTCCGGCCACATCTACCGGGCGGCGCGCGCCGGCAGCGAGGCCGTCGCGCTGAAGGTCTTCAAGGGCGAGGTGACCAGCGACGGCCTGCCCCGCACGGAGCTGGCGGCCAGCCTGCAGGCGGGCGAGCACCCGCATCTGATCCCGGCGATCGGCCGCCTCAGCGACCACCCGGCCGGCGCCAGCGGCCTGCTGATGCCGCTGGTCGGCCCCGAGTTCCGCACGCTGGCCGGGCCACCCAGCCTGGCGTCCTGCACGCGCGACGTCTACGACCCCGCGTTGCGGCTGACTCCCAGAGCCGCGTTGACGCTGGCCGCCGGCATCGCCAGCGCGCTGGCGCATCTGCATGCACGCGGGCTCTCGCACGGCGACCTGTATGCGCACAACATCCTGCACGACGGCCACGGGCAGGCCCGGCTGGGCGACTTCGGCGCGGCATCCTTCCTGAGCAGCGTGCCGGCGCATCAGGCGGCGCGGCTGCGAGCGCTGGATGTGCGCGCCCTGGGCTATCTGATGAAAGAGCTGGTGGCCTGCTGCGAGGAGGCCACACCGCCGCTGGAGGCGACGTCGGCGCTAGCGCAAGCCTGCCTGCGAGCCCCCCTTGACTGCCGCCCAGATGCTCATGATCTGGCGCAGGCACTGCGCAAGCTAGCGCCGGACTGAAGCCGTACGGTCCCGGGGGATCGCGCCTAGAGCGCAGCGCTCATCGACAGCAGCGCCGTGTTGCGCCGCGTCGCGCCCGCCCACATGACCGGCCCGCCACGGCCGGCCGATACCCAGGCGAGCTGCAGCTCGAATCCCTCGCCCAGCTGCCACGACGCGCCAGCGCGCAGGTCGATGCGCGTCGGCCCGTTCGGGTTGTAGGGCTGGTTGACCCAGCGCGAAGCGCCCTGGCTGCGCAGCACGCCGACATGGCCCACCGCCGCCAGCGGGGCCGTCGCCGGCCAGCGCAGGTTGGCTTCGGCGTAGAGCGTGCGCTGGGCGCTGCCGTAGTAGTCCGGCGCGTGGTGCAGGCGCAGGCTCCAGCCCTCGCCCAGCAGGCCCGCATAGGCTTCGGCGTAGTCGTAGCGCGACAGGCTCTCGTAGCGGTGCAGCACCAGACCCGCCTCGGCGTCGAGCCCGGGCCGCAGCTCGAACACGCGCCCGCCGTAGGCGCGCAGCCAGCCGCCGCGCCGGTCGGCATCAAAGCGCACCCGCGCCAGCGACAGGCCGGCATACCAGCCCGCCCCGCCGTCCCAGCTCAGGCCCAGCTGGGCGCCGGGCCGGTTGTCGGTGTAGGAGACGCCGCGCTCGCGCGCATCGGTCTGCACGGACAGCGTGGCGCCGACGTCGGCATGCGCCACGCCAGCCAGCAGGAATGGAAACAGCAGCGTGGTGAGTGGCGGCGCGCGGAGCATCAGTCCGCAGTTTGCCCCAGCGGCTTGCAGGCCGTGCGCATGCCGGCGTGGCGGGCCAGCGTGGCGCAGCTGTCGATGCGGCCTTGCGCGGCCGTCACGAGTGCCGAAGCCGGCACGGCCCGCGCGTCCAGCTCGCGCAGCAGCGCCAGCAGGCCTGTGGCATGCGCGGCCGCGAAGGACGAGCCCGTCACGACGGTCCAGCCGCCGCCCACTGCCGCGCTCGGCACGTCCCGCCCCGGCGCGAACACGGCGCCGGTAGGCAGCGGCGGCCCGCTGCCGACGACCAGCACGCCGGGGTGGTTGGCCGGAAACTGGTTTTGAGGCCCACCCCTGCCCGGCAGCGCGGCGACGATGGTGGCACCGCGCGCCTGCGCCTGGTCCAGCAGCAGGCCCAGCAACCGGTCATCTGGCCCGCCCAGGCTCATGTTGATGATGTGAGCGCCCTGCTGGATGGCGGCGTACAAGGCTTTGGCCAAGCCCAGGCCCGTGCACACCGTCTGCGCATTTGCCGCCTGCCAGCAGGCGCGCAGGGCCAGCAGCCGCGCCTGGGGGGCGATGCCGGCAATGCCGGCGCCGTTGTCGGCCCGCGCCGCAATGATGCCGGCCACGGCGGTGCCGTGGTTCTCCGCAGGTGAGGGCCTGTCGTCGACGAAGTTCTGGTTGAACGCGACCTGCCCGGCCAGGTCGGGGTGGCCGGCCTCGATGCCGCTGTCCACCACCGCCACGCGCACGCCGCGGCCGGTGGCGAGCTGGTGCAGCTCGGCCAGCTGCCATTGCCTGGCGGCCGGCTGGGCGGCGTAGAGCGGCTCTTGCGCGCTGCCCTCGGCCTGATAGATGCCAACGGCTTGAGCCCAGGCCACGCGGCGGTCCTCGGCGACGGCGCGGGCCGCGTCGGCGGACGAGCGCCGGTCGCCCTCGGGCAGGCGCATGACGAAGCAGTCCACCCCGGCCAGCGGCATGGGCCATTCGCTGCGCATCTCCAGGCCGTGGCGCTGGGCCAGGTCTTGCGCGACCTGCTGGCGCGACTGCCGGCCCACGCCGGCGCCGTAGTTGCCGGCATAGCTGCCGTCGGGCCGGTAGTGCGCCTTGGGCAGCTGCAGCATGACGAGCACCTGGCGCTGCGCCTCCTCGGCCTGGGCCGCCGCGGGCCGGCCGGCGATGCAGCAGGCCAGCAGCACCAGCAGGTGCAGCCAGAGCCGTGTTCGCTTCATCGCGCCGGCCCGGGTTGCAGTGGCTCGGCCAGCGTGACGATGGGCGCCCCGCGCAGCGCCGCCAGGCCGCGCGCATCGACGCGCAGCAACCAGGCGCCGGTCTCGGTCGGCCCGGCGACGACGCTTGCTCCTTCAGCCTGCAGCAGCTCGCGCAGCGCCTGCTCGCTGGTGCCGGGCTTGAACATGACGAGGGCGTCCGCCGCCACTGGGGCGCCAGCTGCGGCCGATAAGCCCTCGTAGCTCGGCACGTCCTGCCGCGCCTGCAGCCACAGGCCCAGCAGCAGCGCGCAGGCAGCGCCCTGCGCCCCCAGCGCCCAGGGCATCCAGCGCCGCGCCGGTTGGGCTGCCGGGGGTTGCATGCGGGCATGCAGCCTGGCCAGGCCGGCTTCGGCATCGCCACCCTCGGGCGGCGCACCGGCCACGTTCAGCAGCGTCTGCATGGGCCGTTCGGCGGCCAGTTCGTTGCGGCACAGCTGGCAGTGCAGCAGATGGCCTTGCACCTGCGCGGTCTCGTCATTGCCGAGCTGGCCGCGCGCATACCAGGGCAGCAGGGCCTGCACGGCCACATGCTCATCGTGTTCCATGGGAATCACCGTACTCATCACAGTTCTCCTGGCTGCCCGGCAAGGTCGTCGAGCAGCAGGCGCAGCCGGCGCCGCGCGTAAAACATCCGTGTCTTCACGGTCTCGGGGGGGCAGCCCACCACCTCGGCGATCTCGCCGTAGGCCATGTCGTGGAAGTAGCACAGCTCCACCACGGCCCGGTGCTCCGGCGACAGCTCGGCCATGGCCTCGCGCAG
The DNA here is from genome assembly GCF_054177665.1 of Roseateles sp. P5_E8. Lineage (NCBI taxonomy): Bacteria > Pseudomonadati > Pseudomonadota > Betaproteobacteria > Burkholderiales > Sphaerotilaceae > Roseateles > Roseateles sp. P5_E8. The sequence goes on from NZ_JBGCUM010000004.1 coordinate 60,502, forward strand.
CCGCCCGCGCATCTGCAGCAGGCCGAGTTGCTGCTCCGGCCCGGGGCCGTTGTCGGCCGCCTCGGGCTGCTCGCTCTCGTCCATGGGCAGGTCCTGCCGGCTCAGTGCCTTCAAGCCCTTGCGGTAGGCGATGCCGAAGATCCAGGTGGACAGCTTGCTGCGCCCGTCGAAGCTGTCGGCACGCTGCCAGACGACCAGCATGGTGTCGTTCAGCGCCTCCTCGATGGCCTCGGGCTGGCGCATCAGATGCGTCAGGAAGCGCCACAGCCGCGGGTGGTAGACGCGGTAGAGCGCATCGAAGTCTGCCCGCCGGCCCAGCTTGACGCCGGCCAGCAGGGCCAGTTCGAGCGCTTCCGAGGCCGCCCCGCGCGCTGGCGGCGCGGCGGCCTCGCGTTTCTTTCGGATGCTGGGCCAGATGGACATGCGCGTGAGTTCCCTGCCGGCGCCCGGAGGTTCAAAACGGCATCCTAGGGTCTGATCGCACGGTATCGTCGCGTCCATGAGCGATGCCGGCGCCTTGTCCACGCACAACCTCCCCGACCAGCCCCAGGCCTGGGCGGCCGGCTCGCCCGACGCCGAACCGCAGCTGCTGTCCAGCGGCCCGCGCGAATGGCGGGTCAGCGGGGACTGGACGCTGCTGGCCCTGCGCGGGCGCTACGACGAGTTCCGCCAGCGCATTGCCAGCGCCGTGGCCGACGCCGGCGATGCGCTCTGGGACCTGCGCGGCCTGGGCCGCCTGGACACGGCCGGCGCGCTGACACTGTGGCAGGGCTGGGGCCAGAAGCCGCCGTCGCGCCTGCTGTGGTTGCCCGAGCATGTGACGCTGTTCGCCCAGTTCATGCAGCCCAGCGCAAGCCCCAAGCGACCGCGTCGCCTCGGCCCGGGGCTGGAGCGGGCCAGCCTCAGCCTGCTCGCCTTCGCCCGCCACGGCGTCGACATCGTCGCGCTGACCGGCCGCCTGCTGCTGGACCTGGTGGCCGTGCTGCGCCACCCCTCGCTGATCGGCTGGCGCGAGATCTCGGCCAATGTCTACCGCACCGGCGCGCAGGCGCTGCCGATCACGGCGCTGGTCGGCTTCCTCGTCGGCCTGACGCTGTCCTACCTGATCTCGCGCCAGCTCAAGACCTATGGCGCCGACATCTTCGTCGTCAACATCCTCGGCCTGGCCGTGCTGCGCGAGCTGGGCCCGCTGCTGGCGGCCATCATCGTGGCGGGCCGCTCGGGCTCGGCGATGACGGCGCAGATCGGCGTCATGCGCGTCACGCAGGAGCTGGACGCGCTGTCCGTCATGGGCATCTCGCACACCGTTCGCCTGGTGCTGCCCAAGGTGATTGCGCTGGCCATCTCGCTGCCGCTGGTGGCGCTGTGGACGAGCGCGCTGATGCTGCTGGGCGGCATGGTCGCTGCAGGCGCGCAGCTCAAGCTCGACCCGGTGCAGTTCCTGCACCTGTTGCCCGGCGTCGTCGAGCCGGTCAACCTGTGGCTGGGCTGGATCAAGTCCATCCTGTTCGGCGGCCTCATCGCGCTGCTGGCCTGCCATTTCGGACTGCGCGTGAAGCCCAACACCGAGAGCCTGGGCCTGAGCGTCACGCAATCCGTGGTGACGGCCATCACGCTGGTCATCGTCGTTGACGCGGTGTTTGCCGTGCTGTTCTCCAACGTGGGCATATGAGACCCCTCGTCCAAGGAGTACCTTGGCCGGTCCCCAGCGGGGACGGCGATGCTTGCGGCCTGGAGCCACAAGCACATCGCCATGACGGGCCGGCTTGGGAGCGGCCCGGCGCTCGGCCGGAAACGCAATGACGGCATGGACAACTGACATGGAAGCCATCATCGAAGTCGACAACGTGACCACCGCCTTCGGCGGCCACGTCATCCACCGCAACCTCAACCTCACCGTGCACCGTGGCGAGGTCATGGCGCTGATCGGCGGCTCAGGCTCGGGCAAGACGACGCTGCTGCGCCTGCTGCTCGGCCTGGAAGTGCCGCAGGCCGGCAGCGTGAAGATCTTTGGCCACCCGCTGGGCCGCTGCGCCGTGCGCGACCTGGAGCGGGTGCGCTACCGCTGGGGCGTGCTCTTCCAGGCCGGCGCGCTGTTCTCGGCGCTGAGCGTGTTCGACAACGTCGCCCTGCCGCTGCGCGAGCTCAAGAGCGTGCCGGCCGGTCTCGTCAAGCCGCTGGTCATGCTGAAGCTGGCCCAGGTCGGCCTCAAGCCCGACGACGCGCTCAAGCGGCCGGCGGAGCTGTCGGGCGGCATGGTCAAGCGGGTGTCGCTGGCGCGGGCGCTGATCCTGGACCCGCAGCTGCTGTTCCTGGACGAGCCCACCGCCGGCCTGGACCCCGACAGCGCCAAGCAGTTCGTCAGGCTGCTGCGCAAGCTGCGCCAGGAGCTGGGGCTGACGGTGGTGATGGTGACGCACGATGTCGACACGCTGTTCGCCGTCGTCGACCGCGTGGCCGTGCTGGCCGAGCAGCGCATCCTGGCCTGCGGGCCACTGGCCGAGGTGGCGCGGCTGCCGCATCACTTCGTGCGCAACTTCTTCCTCGGCCATGTGGAGCGCTGTGCGGAAGAGGACCTGAAGCGCTTCCGCCTCAGCCTGGACGACACCAGCGATGAAGGCGGCATACCCGCAGTCCTGAGAGAAGAACAAACCGTCTGAACGMCACGTTATGGAAAACAAAGCCCACGCCCTCGCCGCCGGCCTTTTCTTGCTGCTGCTGGGCCTAGCGCTGGCCGCCAGCGTCGCCTGGTTCCAAGGCGACCGCACGGAGCGCGTGCGCTACACCGTGGTTGCGCGCAGCGGCGTGCCGGGGCTGAACCTGAAGGCGCCGGTCAAGCTGCGCGGGGTGGAGGTCGGCTGGGTGGACAGCATCGGCTTCGACCCCGAAGACCCGCGCCAGATCCTCGTCGGCATCACCGTCGACGCCGCCGCACCGGTGTCCGCCAGCACCCATGCCCAGCTCGGCCTGCAGGGCGTCACCGGCCTGTCCTTCGTCAGCCTGGAAGAGGCCGACACCAAGGCAGCACTGAAGCGCGCCGCACCCGGCGCCCGCCTCACGCTCAAGCCGACACTGCTGGACCGCCTGGCCGAAAGCGGGCCGCTGCTGCTCGCCGGCTTTGCCGAGACGGCCGATCGGCTCAATGCGCTCCTCAGCGAGACCAACCGCAACCAGCTCAACCGCAGCCTCGTGCAACTGGAGCAGGCCGCCGGTGACACCAGCCGGCTGATGGCCGCGCTGCAGCCCGGCGCCCGTGAGCTGCCCGGCTTCCTGAAGGACGCCGACGCCACGGCCCAGCGTGCCAGCGCCGCGCTGCGCGAGATCCAGGCCCTGGCCGCCGACAGCCGCCAGCTCACGCAAGAACTCAAGACCCGCGTCGCCGTGCTGGACCGCCTCGACGGCGCCGCCGTGCAGGTGCAGGCGACCACACGCAACCTCGAACTCGCGCTGGTGGGCGACCAGCCGCCGCGCAGCCGCCCGCTGCTGGGCGACATCGCCGCCGCCAGCCGCAGCGTCGAGCGCGCCGCCACCGACCTGGGCGACCAGCCGCAAAGCCTGCTCTTCGGCCGCGGCGCCCGCCCGCCCGGGCCGGGTGAAGCCGGCTTTGCCGACCGCCTGACGGGTGCCAGCAAATGAGACTTGCCATCACCCTGCTCGCCGCATTGAGCCTGAGCGCCTGCTCCCTCGCGCCGACCGCACCTTCCCGCGCCGTCTACGACCTCGGCCCCGCGCCGACCACCACCGCTGCGGGCAGCACGCTGGCCTGGCGCCTCGCCGACGTGACGGCCCCGCCCTGGCTGGCCGCCGAGGGCATTGCCTACCGCCTGAACTTCCAGCAGGCCCAGCGCCTGGAGCACTACCGCGACAGCGTCTGGGCTGCGCCGCCGGCCGCGCTGCTGACGCAACGTCTGCGCGAACAGCTCGCCGCCACGCCGGGTTGCGCGGGCAAGCCCGCCAGCCTGCTCGCCATCCACCTGGACGAGTTCGAGCAGCAGTTCAGCAGCGCCACGAGCAGCCAGGCCGTGCTGCGCGTTCACGCCACGCTCTGGCCCGGCGGCGCCGGCGCAGCCCTGCAGCAGCACTGGCGCATCGAGCGCCCCGCCTCGGCCGACGCGCCGGGCGCCGTGCGCGCACTGGCGCAGACGGTGGACGCCTGGCTGCCGCAGTTGGGCGCTTGGCTGGCCGCGAGCTGCCGTTGAGCGCCACCCGCATCGCGCTGGCGCTGCTGCTACTGCCCGCGCTCGCCTGGGCGGCCGTCACGGCGGCGCTGTGGTGGAAGCAGGAGAGCCTGCTCTTCCACCCCGAGCCGCTGCCGGCCGACGCGCGGCTTGCCGTCGAACCTGACGTGCACGAGCGCTTCGTCGACGTGCCCGGCGCGCGGCTGTCCGTTTTGGAGTTGCGCCTGCCCGAGCCAAAAGGCGTCGTGTTCTTCCTGCACGGCAACGCCGGCAACCTCCGGAGCTGGTTCACCGACACAGACTTCTACCGCCGCGCCGGCTTCGACCTGGTCATGCCCGACTACCGCGGCTACGGCAAGAGCACGGGCCGCATCGAGAACGAGGCGCAGCTGCATGCCGACGTGATGGCCGTGTGGCGCGAGGTGGCGCCGCGCTATGCCGGCAAGCGCGTCGTCATCGTCGGTCGCTCCATCGGCACCGGCCTGGCGGCCGAGCTGGCGGCGGCCGTGCAGCCTGACCTGACGGTGCTGGTGTCGCCCTACGCCAGCATCGCCRGCCTGGCGCGCGAGCACTACCCGTGGCTGCCGCCGCAGGTGTTGCGCTACCCGCTGCGCACCGACCTCGCCATCGCGCGCATCCGCGGCCAGTTGCTGCTGGTGCATGGCGACCGGGACGAGATCATCCCTTTCAGCGAAAGCAACAAGCTGAAGGCGGTGGTGCCGCAGGCACGGCTGGTGCGCATCGAAGGCGGCGGGCACAACGACCTGCAGGAACTGCCGGCCTACCGACAGGCCATGGCCGAGGCGCTGGCGGCGCTGCGCTGACTCAAGACAGGCGCCGGCGGCGTCCCAGTCGGCCGAGCAGCAACACGCCAGCGCCGGCCATCATCCAGGTCGACGGTCCGGGCGCGCCCGTGGTCATGCAGTCAGACTGGTTCATGGGTCAGACGAGAAAGGGTTGAAGCAGCGCACGGGCCCGGCCGACGATCTGCTCGGGCTGCGGCACGGCGGCCTGCTCCAGTGGCCAGCTGGCCAGTGCCGGGGCGTCGGGGCCGGTCAGGCGCTGCGGCGCGGCCTTGAGGTGGGCCCAGGCCTGCTCGCCGACCACAGCGCACAGCTCGGCCGCCAGGCCGCACAGCCCGCTGGCCTCGGTCACGCACAGCAGGCGGCCGGTCTTGCGCACCGAGGCCAGCACGGTGGCCGTGTCCAGGGGCTTGAGGCTGCGCAGGTCGATGACCTCGGCCTCCACACCCTCGGCCTGCAGCGTCTGCGCGGCGGTGAGGCAATGGCCCACGGTCTTGCCATAGCCCACCAGCGTCAGCGCGTCACCACGGCGGCGCACGGCGGCGCGGCCGGGCAGCAGCAGCTCGTCGCCGTTCACGTCGCCCGACGCATGGGCCAGGCCGATGTCGCTGAACAGCAGGCTGGGCCGGGGCTGGCCCAATGCGCCGGTCAGCAGGCCGGCGGTGTCGGCCGGCGTGCTGGCCATCAGCACCTGCAGGCCGGGCACATGGGCGAACAGCGCCTCGAGGTTGTGGTTGTGCTGGCCGCCGATGGACCAGCCGGCGCCGGTCTGGGCCAGCACCACCATCGGGAACTCGAACTGGCCGCCACTCAAGGCCCCGAGCTTGCCGGCGCTGTTGACCAGCGCATCCATGGCCAGCATCAGGAAGGGCGTGAACAGCAAGTCCACCACGGGCCGCAGGCCCATGGCCGCTGCGCCCACGGCGCAGCCGACGATGCTGGCCTCGGCCAGCGGCGTGTTGCGCACGCGCTCGGCGCCAAAGGCGGCCAGCAGCTCGGGGTTCTTGGTGGCCACGCCCTCGCCAAGAAAAATCACGCGCTCGTCGGCCGCCATGGCGCGGTGCAGCGCGGCGATCAGCGCCTGTTGGGAAGTCATCGTCTGCATCTCATGCTCCTTCATGCGACCTGGGGCCAGGGCGCGGTCAGCGCGGCGGCGTAGGCGTGTTCCATGAGGCCTCGCACCTCGGCTTCGCGCAGGGCGAGGCTGTCGGCGTCCAAGCCCAGCCGGTCGGCCTGGCGCCGGATGGGGTCGCGCGCCAGCCATTGCGCGTGCTCGGTGGCGCAGACATAGGCCTGGTCGTCGGGCTCGAAGTGGCCGCGCTGGCGGTAGGTCATCAGCTCCAGCAGGCGCGGCCGGCCGTCGTCGCGGATGGCGGCCACCGCCTGCGTGGCGGCGGCATGCACGGCCTCGACGTCATTGCCATCCACGACTTCGACGGCCAGGCCATGGCCCTGTACCCAGTCGGAGACGAACTCGCCGGGCATGGTCTCGCGGCGGTGCACATAGGCCTGCCACTGGTTGTTCTCGCAGACGAACAGGATGGGCAGGCGCCAGGTCGCGGCCAGGTTGACGGCCTCGTGGAAGATGCCCTGGCAGGCCGCGCCATCGCCGAAGAACACGGCCGTGATGCCGTCCGGCTGCGCGCCCAGCTTCTGCGCCAGCGCGACGCCCGGCGCCAGTGACAGCCCGCCGCCGACAATGGTGGACGTGAGCACCACGCCCAGCGATTTCGCCGAGATGTGCAGCGAGCCCGAGTGCCCGCCGCAGTAGCCCGTGGCGCGGCCCAGCACCTCGGCGAACAGGCGCTCGGGGTCGGCGCCGCGGGCCAGCAGGTGGCCGGCGCTGCGGTGGTTGGTGAGCAGCTTGTCCTGCGGGCCCAGGGCGCCGACGACGCCGACGGCGCAGGCCTCCTGGCCGACCGATGTGCAGCTGCCAGGGTTGGTGGGCGAGGCGGCGTCAATGAGCCGCTGCTCGTAGGCGCGGATCAGCAGCATGGCGTCCAGGCGAGCCAGCGTAGGGTCGATAGCGGTCATGACGCTCTCCTTCAACCGGCCAGGCTCATGACCGAGCCCTGCGGCCGGGCCAGGCCGGGGTGGCGTTCGACGGTGCAGAACACATCGCAGGGCATGGGCCGGTGCGCGCTGTCGGGCGCGATGGGCCAGGGGAACTCGTTGTGCGACGGCAGGGCGGCGGCGGGCAAGCCGCTCAGCAAGGGGGTGGGACTTGCGGTCATGGTCGGGTGTCTCGTTTCGTGGTGTCTGGGCAAAGCTCCGCCGTACCGGTGCCTTGGGGGGCTCCGGCCGGTCGGTGGCTCGGGGGTGGATGTGTCTCGTGCCGGTGTCTGGCCGGCGTGGGCTCTACTTTGGTCGGCCCGGCTTCTGCGCGCTGCTAGTTGTCGGCTAAGGGTTTGTTAAGTCTTTGCTAACCGGGCCGGGCGCGGTGGCCTGCCTATCATTCGAGGCCTTCAAACCCGACCTCGCCCCGTGTCTCGACTCCCACCCGACTGGGTCGCCCATCTGCAGAGCGGCGTCTCCCACCGCCTTGGCGGCAGCCATGCCGACGGCCAGCCCGAGATCTGCCGCGGGCTTGCCGCGCAGGCGCTGCCGGACGGACGCGTCGAGGTGCTGCTGCTGGCCAAGACCGGCGACCGGCTGCTGGCAGCCGCGCAAGCCAGCGGGCGCATCTCGTACGTGGCCGCGCAGCCGGGCAGCTTTCGCACGCTGCACGTGAAAGGGCTGGACGCCGAGATATTCGCTGCCACGCCGGCGCACTCACCGGTGTTCGAGCGCTGCCGCGAAAGCTTCATCGCCCAGGTCGAGCCCTTCGGCTTCACGCGCGAGATCATCATGGCGATCTGGTACGACCTCGACGTGCAAAGCCTGGCCGGCGTGCGCTTCACGCCCATCGCCGCCTGGGACCAGACGCCCGGCCCCGGCGCCGGCAGCCCCGTGGAGCTGCTGCGCTGATGGCCCGCCTGCCCGACACCTGGGTCGAGCACCTGCAGCAGGGGGTCACGCTGCGCGTGGGCTCCAGCACGCCCGAGGGGCAGCCCGAGCTGGCCTTCGCCCACGCCGCCTGGGCGCTGCCGGACGGCCGCATCGAACTGCTGGCGCGCAGCGAGGCAGGCGCCGAGTTGCTGGAGGCGATCCGCGCCACCGGCCGCGTCGCCGTTTCCGCCGGCCTGCCCAGCACCTGCCGCGTGCTGCACGTGAAGGGCGTTGACGCCGAAGTGCTGCCGCCCCATGCCGAACAAGGCCCGAAGTTCGCGCATTGCTTCGAGGCCTGGCTGCGACAGATCGAGCTGTTCGGCGCCGACCGCCGGCAGGTCAACGCCGTGCTTGGCGACCTCACCCTGGCCGACCTCAGCTGCGTGCGCTTCACGCCGCTGGCCGCCTGGGACCAGACCCCCGGCCCCGGCGCGGGCCAAGCCATCGACCTGTTGCCATGAACGACACCACCACCCCTCAAGCCGAGCGCCGCGCGCTCAAGCTGCGCGACGTGCGCCGCCTGCTGGAAGGCATCATCCCGCCGGCCATGTGCACAGTGGCCGCCGATGGCATGCCCCACGTCAACTACCTCTCGCATGCCGAGTACGTCGACGACGACCATGTCGCGCTGACCTACCAGTTCCTCAACCGCAGCCGCGCCAACATCCTGGCCACCGGCCGCGTGGCCCTCAGCGTGGAGGACCCCTTCACCGGCGTGTCCGTGCTGCTGCAGCTGCGCTACCTGCGCACCGACACCGAGGGGCCCGTGYTCGAGCGCCTGCGCGCCAAGCTCGCCGGCATCGCCGCGCAGACGGGCATGGAGAAGGTTTTCCATCTGCGCGGCGCCGATGTCTACCGCGTCGAGTCCCTGCGCAAGCTGGACCCGGTGCACCCGCTGCCCGCGCTGGCGCCGCGCTGTGACCTCGCCACCGGCGTGCGCCGCATGAGCGAGCAGCTCGCGGAGGCCGCCGACCTGCGCAGCCTGCTGCTGGCCTTCACCGCCGGCCTGCAGCGCGACCTGTGCATCAGCCACGCCATCGTCTGGCTGCTGGACGAGCAGCGCCAAGGTCTCTACACGCTGGCCAGCATCGGCTACGAGCAGAGCGGCACCGGTGCCGAGCTGCCGGTGGCGGAAGCGGGCCTCGCCAGCGTGGCGTTGCGCGAGAAYGTGCCCATCCGCAGCGGCCACATGAGCCAGATGTACAGCTACGGCATGTCCTGGCGTGCCAAGGCCGAGCAGCTCGGCCTGCAGGCCGCCATGGCCGACACCATCCCGCTGCCCGGCCTGGCCGCGCCGCGCAGCCAACTCGCCGTGCCGCTGCGCGCGCGTGGCCGCACGGTGGGCGCGCTGCTGGTGGAGAGCGAGAGCGACCAGTTCTTCAGCTACGACGACGAGGACGCGCTGACGGCCGTGGGCGCCCAGCTCGCGCAAGGCCTGGCGTCGCTGCGCACGACGGAACTGGTGGAAGAGCCTGCAACAGCACCCCCGGCCGCCGTGCAGGCCGCCGCCGGCACGCCGCTGCGCGTGCGCCACTACCCGCGCGACCACAGCGTCTTCGTCAACGACGAGTACCTCATCAAGGGCGTGGCCGGCGCCATCATTGCCAAGCTCGTGCGCGACCAGATCGACAGCGGCCGCGAGGCCTTCAGCACCCGCGAGCTGCGCCTGGCCGGCGGCGACCTGCGCCTGCCCGAGGTGCAAGACAACCTCGGCGTGCGCCTGCTGCTGCTGGAGCGCCGCCTGGCCGAGAAGGACTTCGGCCTGCACATCGAGCGGGCGGGCCGCGGCCAGTACCGGCTGATGGCCGACGGGCCGCTGAGCCTGACGACCGAGGCATGATTCACCTGCGCTGAGTTGTACAGCCACGGCGCTATGCGCTACCTTCGTGACCGAGCGCATCACGCGCCATGGGGTGAGACATGAACCTGCGCATGGCGGCGTCTCCAGAATCCGCCAGCCGCCGCCGGCTGGTAGCCGCCGCGCTGGCGGGCCTGGCCGCCTCACCGGCCCTGGCGTTGCAGACCTTCGTCGTCACCGCCGTCAACAAGACCGGCAGCAGCGCGGTAGCGGCCCGGCTGCTGACCGAGATCTACCGCCGCGCCGGCCTGGGCCTGCAGATCGACGTGCTGCCGCCGCAGCGCGCCAGCCTGATGACGCTGAGCGACAAGGCCGACGGCGAGCTCGTGCGCATTGCCAGCTACGGCCAGACCTACCCGCAGCTGCTGCGCGTGGACCCGCCCTACTACCGCGTCAGCGTGCGCGCTTACTCCATGCCCGCTCGCGCCGCCAGCGTGCAGTCGCGCGACGACCTGCGGCACTACTCGGTGGGCGCCATCCGCGGCATGGTCTATGCGCAGGACCTGACCGAGAACCACCCGGCGCTGACGCTGACGCAAAGCCCGCCGCAGCTCTTTCGCATGCTGACGGCCGGCCGGCTCGACGTGGCGATCTGCACGACGCTGTCGGCCCAGTCGGCCATGGCCGACCTGGGCATCAAGGAGCTGGACGTGTCACCCGACCTGGCGCGCTTTGACCTGTACCACTACCTTCATGTGCGCCACAAGGACGTGGCGCCGCGCATCGCCGACGTGATCCGCCGCATGCGCGACAGCGGCGACCTGGAGCAGCTGACGGCCGCCTACGAGGCTCAGACGTCCAGCACGTAGACCGTCGCGCTCGCGCGCTCGGCCGCCGTGTGGCCGCCCAGTGCGCGGTCCCACTCGGGGCCGCTGGCGCCACGGCTGGCGACCGCCGTCTTGATCAGCTCGACCACCTCCTCGCTGCCGGCGTCGAACTCACCGACCTGGCTGTGGTCGGCCAGAAACAGGCGGGCAACGCCGCCGTCGTTGGAGCCGATCACGACGAGGAAGCGCGACACCTGGCGGTGCGTCTGCTGGGCGTGCCGGGGCGGTACTTCATGGCCAAAACCGTCATTCATGGGACCTCCTCATGTTTTCTCAAGCGGCATCGGCTCGGTGGCCGACCAGTCCGGCTCGGCGGCCGGGACGGACGGGAACTGCAGTCGCTGCTGCACGTCGACCTTGCGGGCGACGAGGCGGGCGCATTGGCGCAGGCAGGCCAGCGCGCTGGCCTGCAGGTCGGGCTGGGCCGAGCTGCTGAAGCAGCAGACCGTGCCGTAGACGCGGCCGTCTTCCAGCACGACCGGCGTGCTCAGATGGGCGCCGACGGCGATGCCGGGGTCGAACAGTTCGCCGCTTGCAACCAGCACCTGCGCGTCGGGCACCAGTTCGGGCATGCGGCCCTGCACGACGCGCTGGCAGTAGCTCTGCTCCAGTGGCGCGGCGTCGCCGGCCTGGATGCCCAGCGCCTCGCCGCCATGGACGAAGCGGAAAACCCGCTCGCCGTCGACGAACTCGGAGACGAAGACCACGTCCATGCGCAACTGCTTGCGCAGCATCAGCAGCACGTCGGTGATGCGCCGGTCCAGCGCCGTGTCGTAGCTGTCGGCGGTGGCGACGAGCAGTTCGGAAATGCTGACTTCCAGCGACTGCCGGTCCAGCGGGTCCAGGAAGGACATGCAGAACTCTCCTGAGATGGGCTGGCGCAATCATCCACGCAGACGGCGCGGCGTGCGGAGTAACGGCAGGTTTCAGTCGGGCATGGCGGCCACCGGAAAGCCCGCTTTGCCGACCCGGCCGTCGATGTCCGCGTCGAGCTGGCGGGCCGCCGCCAGGTCGCGCCGGGCGGCGTCGGCCTCGCCCAGGCACTGCCGGGCGAGCGCGCGGCCGTAGTGCGAGAAGGCGCCTGGCTTGATCTTGATGGCGGCGTCAAAGGCCTCGACGGCGCGGCGGGCATCGTCCAGCCGCAGCCAGGTCCAGCCCAGGCTGTCGCGGTAGGCGGACTCACCGCCGTCCTTGTCCACGGCGGCCTTGCAGTCCTCCAGCGCCAGCTTCAGGTCGCGGTTGAGGCGGGCGCGCAGCCAGCAGCGCTCGTTGAGCACTCTGGCCAGGCCGGCATCGGCGCGATGCGTGGGTACCCACAGCTCCCACTGGCGCAGCGCCTCGGGCACGAGGTCCAGGGCGACATAGATATCGGCCATGCGCTCGCGCAGGTGGGCGGATGGCGGCAGCCCGGCGTCGAGCGTCGCCAGGTCCGCCAGCGCCCCGTCGCGATCGCCTGTGGCAGCACGCATGGATCCGCGCACGGCGAGGGCCTCGTGCAGGCCGGGATGCAGGCTCAGCGCCTGGTCGAGGTCGAGCCGCGCCTTGGCAAAGTCCCGCATCGCCAGATGCACGCGCGCCCGGGCGAGGAAGTTGGCCTCGGCCTTGGGCGCCAGCTCGCAGGCGCGGTCCAGGTCGGCCAGGGCCTTGCTGAACTCGCCACGGGCGGCAGCGGCCTCGCCGCGCCGGGCCAGGGCACCGGCATCGTCGGGCGCGATGTCGGCGGGCAGCGCCGCATAGCGCGAGTCGTACTGGCCGTCCGTCGGGCTACGCGCGAACACAGGCCCGCCATTCCAGGTCGCATAGACCTTGCTTTGCAGGCGCGACACATAGATGCGATGGGACAGGAAATAGTCCAGGCCGATCAGCATGTCCTCTTGCAGGTGGTCGGTCTCGTCGACCTGCAGGAAGTTGTTGACGATCTTCTCCCCGCCCAGCTCGAAGGCCGAGAGCTGGGCCGTCCAGGAGCGCACCCGGCCTTCGCCGGCACCGCCGACCCTGCCGACTTCCGTGAGATCGCTTTCCTTGACGCCGGCGCGTTTTGCGGAGCGCATCTTGAGGGACGTGCCTGGCGCGCCGGTGTCCATGATGGCGCGCATCTTCACGCCGTTGACCTTGACGGCCACGCGGATGTCGTTGTTGTTCTCGCGGTAGTTGTTCTGCAACTCCGTCTCGATGACGGGCGCCTCGCCGGCCCAGTAGGCAAAGCTCACCTTGTCGCAGTCGCCCTTGGGGAACATGAGGCGCACGATGCCATGGGCGAGGTCGTATTCGGTGTCGGCGATGGACAGGAAGTTGCGCCCCAGCACGCCCATGATGCCGGAACCGATCTCGTTGCCGCCAACGATGAAGTCGATGTTGCGCAGTTCGTTGCCACGCAGGCCAACCTTCTCCACCTTGGTCATCCGCGCCTCGATGCTGCCCGTGTAGCCTTCGATGCGAAAGCCGAAGGGCAAGTTGCGCAGGGGCAGACCCAGCTGTGTCGCGGTCGACATCGGCAGCATGCTGAAGAAGGCGCCGCTGTCGATCAGCATGGGCACCTCGGTGCCATTCAAGGTCAGCGTGCCGACGGGCCGCTGATTGACGATGCGGACCGGAATCTCCAGCTCGCTCAGTTTGCAGCCGGCCGCAGCCGCTGGCGCGGCGATCAGCACTGCCACCCATGCGGCGCACCAGCGCCCCCAGTGCTTRCCATTTGCATTCATCTTTTATCTCCCTGACAGCCGCTCTTGCGGCAGCGGCGGCACTCTAACCAAGTGCGCAGCCTGAGAGGGTGAGAGGAAATCCCACCTGCCCGCTCTGACCGCTTCACCGCCCCACCATGGGGCCTGGGTAAACCAGAAGCCCCGGAGTGGACCGGGTAAGTTATCTTTATTGAACCGCTGTTTCATTTTTTGATCGTGAACCTCTCCACCTCGGCCGCAACGCGGCCCGTGTCCATTGCCGCTCTGGGCGAATGCATGCTGGAACTGCAAGGGCAGGCCTTCGGCAACCTGCGCCAGACCTTTGGCGGCGACACGCTGAACACCGCCGTCTACCTGGCCCGCTGCGGCGGCCCGGACCTGCGCGTGAATTACGCGACGGCCCTGGGTGACGACAGCCTCAGCACCGGCATGCTGGAGCGCTGGCAGGCCGAAGGCGTGCTGACCGGCCTGGTACAGCGCCTGCCCGGCCGTGTGCCGGGGCTCTACCTGATCGAGCTGGACGAAGGCGGCGAGCGGCGCTTCCACTACTGGCGCGGCCAAGCGGCGGCGCGTTCCTATTTCGACGCGGCCACGACGGCGCTGGAAGAGCAGGCCGAGGCGCTGGACGCGCTCTATCTGTCGGGCATCAGCCTGGCCATCCTGCCCCAGGCCGGCCGCGAGCGCGTGCTGGCGCTGATGGCGCGCATGCGGGCCAATGGCAAGGTCGTCGCCTTCGACAACAACTTCCGCCCGCGGCTGTGGGACTCGCTGGCCGATGCGCGCTACTGGTACGGCCGCGCCTTCGCGTCAGCCTCCATCGCCCTCATCACCGCCGACGATCACCAGGCCCTGCACGGCATGCTCGACCTGGCCTCTGCGGTGACGGCCGCCCAGGCCCTGCCGGTGGACGAGATCGCCATCAAGCGGGGCGCGCTGCCGGCCATCGTCGGCGGCCAAGGGGGCACCGGCGGCTGGCAGGAGGTGGCCGCCGAGGTGGTGCCGCGCGTCGTCGACACCACCGCTGCGGGCGACTCATTTGCGGCCGGCTACCTGAGCCGCCGCCTGCGTGGCGCCGCACCGGCAGAGGCTGCGGCCTTCGGCAACCGGCTGGCGGCGCGCGTCATCCAGCATCCCGGCGCGTTGATCCCCATCGATGCCATGCAAGACCTGATCGGAAACTGACCGAATGAAGCTGCTCTGCACTTTGGCCCTCGCGGTCACCGCCGGCCTGTGCCACGCCCAGAACACCGCCCCGCTGCACCCCGCCACCTACGTCCACGCCGGCTGGGCACAGACGACGGGCGGCCAGGGCGGCAAGATCATCCGCGTGACGACGCTGGCGGCCGAAGGCCCCGGCAGCCTGACGGCAGCGCTGGAGGCGCGCGGGCCGCGCGTCATCGTCTTCGAGGTCGGCGGCGTCATCGACCTGGGCGGCAAGAGCGTGAAGCTGCGCGAGGGCAAGGTCACCATCGCCGGCCAGACCGCGCCGGACCCCGGCATCACGCTCGTGAAGGGCGAGCTGGAGGTGTTCGCCAAGGACGTGATCCTGCAGCACATCAGCATCCGCCCCGGCGCCTACGGCCGCGGCAAGCGCAGCGGCAACGACCATGACGGCCTGTCCACTGGCGATGGCGCCGAGCGCGTCATCGTCGACCACTGCACCTTCTCCTGGGCGACGGACGAGAACATTTCGGCCAGCGGCCACCGCTTCGAGGGCAAGACGCCCGACGACTGGCGCGCCCACACCTCCCACGCCCTCACCTACAGCCACAACCTCATCTACGAGGGTCTGAACGAGTCGGTCCACATCAAGGGCGAGCACAGCAAGGGCAGCCTCATCCACGACAACGTCACGCAGTTGCTGCTGCTGGGCAATGTCTACGCCTCCAACCGCGAGCGCAACGCGCTGTTCAAGGGCGGTGCGTGGGGCGCGATGGTCAACAACCTGATCTACAACCCCGGCTGGCGCGCGGTTCACTACAACCTGATCGCCCATGAGTGGGTCGGCCGCGACTACCAGACCGGCAAGATCACGCTGGCCGGCAACGTCTACCGCGCCGGCCCGAACACCGAACGCAACCTGCCGCTGTTCACGCTGGGCGGTGTGGGCGATGTGCAGCTCTTCGAGCAGGACAACCTCGCGCAGGACCGCCAGGGCCAGCCGCTGCCGATGACCGGCCGCTACACCAGCAGCCCCGCGCAGATCGTGCCCGCGCGCGAGCCCTACCTGCCGGCCGGCCTGAAGTGGCTGGCGCCGCGCGAGCTGGAGCGGCTGCTGCCGCTGTACGTCGGCTCGCGGCCCTGGGCGCGCGACCCGCTGGACTTCAAGCAACTGTCCGACATCGCCGAGGACCGCGGCACGCACATCAACGACGAGACCGACAACAACCCCGGCGGCCTGCCCACGCGCAAGCCCACGCAGCGCGCCTTCGTCGAGGCCGACTGGAACCTGGCCGACATGGCGCCGAAGGCGGGCTGGCAGTCGCTGTTCACGCTGGTCTCGAAGTGACCGTGGACCGCCGCAGCCTGCTGGCACTGCTGGCGCTGTCCGAAACCCTGCCAGCCTGGGCTGCGGCGGACTGCGCTGCGGAACCCGGCCTGCCCTATCTGCCGCCCTGCAAGCCCTGGCCTCAGGGCATCGAAGGCCAGCGCAAGGCCGACCAGGGCGATGGCCGCTACCTGAACCCGGTCCTGGCCGGCGACCACCCCGACCCTTCGGTGCTGAAGGACGGCGACGACTATTACCTGACGCACTCCAGCTTCGAGGCCGTGCCGGGCCTCTTGATCTGGCACTCGCGCGACCTCGTCAACTGGCAGCCGGTCGCCAACGCGCTGACCGAGGCCGTCGGCAGTGTCTGGGCGCCTGACCTGTGCAAGCACGGCAAGCGCTACTACCTCTACCTGCCGGTCAAGGCGCAGCCCAACGACATCCTTGTCAGCTGGGCCGACCGCATCGAGGGCCCGTGGTCCAAACCGCAGGCGATGGGCCTGTCCAAGCACATCGACCCCACCCACGTCGCTGATGAAAACGGCCAGCGCTGGCTGTTCCTCAGCGGTGGTGACCGCGTGCGTCTCAGCGCCGACGGGCTGAAGACGGTCGGGGCCATCGAACACATCTACGACCCCTGGCGCTACCCCGACGACTGGGACGTCGAGAGCTTCTCGCCCGAGGGCCCCAAGATGCTGCGCCACGGCGGCTGGTGGCACATGCTGCTGGCCGTGGGCGGCACGGCCGGGCCGCCGACCGGCCACATGGTCATCGCCGCGCGCAGCCGAACGCTCGAAGGCCCCTGGGAGCAGGCACCACACAACCCGTTGATGCGCACCAAGTCGTCCCGCGAGCGCTGGTGGTCGCGCGGCCACGGCAGCCTGGTGCAAGGGCCGCGCGGTGACTGGTGGATGCTGTACCACGGCTACGAGAACAGTTTCCACACGCTGGGCCGGCAGATGCTGCTGGCGCCAGCGCGCTTCAGCGCCGATGGCTGGTTCCACGTCGACGTGGACGATGGCGTGCCTCTTCCGATGCCTGCCGGGGGCAAGGCCTTGCCGCACGGCCTGCCGCTGTCCGACGACTTCGCCGGCAAGACGCTGAAGCCCCACTGGCAGTTCCTCAGTGGCAGCGGCCAGATGCCGCGCGTGCGCGTGGCCGATGGCAAGTTGCATCTGCGCGCCACGCCCGGCAAAGGCCCCGGCGACAGCGCGCCGCTAGGCTTCATCCAGGGCGACCCGGCCTTCGAGGTCGAGTTCGACCTGGACATCGACGAAGGCGTGCAGGCCGGCGTCGTCATGTTCTACAGCTCGCGGCTCTACGCCGGCATGGGCGCCAACGCGAAGAGCTTCCAGCTGCACCGCTACGGCCAGGACATCCGCGCCGTGCCCAAGCCCGTTGGCATTGCACGCCGCATGCAACTCAAGCTGCGCTGCGCCCGCCATGTGCTGACGCTCTTCAGCCGCGCCGATGCCAGCCAGCCGTGGAGCAAGTTCCCGGTGCAGATGGACGTCAGCGGCTACCACCACAACACGGCGGGCGGCTTTGCCAGCCTGCGGCCAGCGATCTACGCTGCCGGCAACGGCGAGGCGCGGTTCTCGAACCTGCGCTATCGCGCCATCGAATAAGCAAGGAGACAAACCATGAAGACCCGACTCACTCTCATCGCAGCACTGCTCATCAGCCCTGCCCTGCACGCGCTGGAACTGAAGTCCGCCGACGTCCACAACAGCGACGACTACCCCACCGTCGCCGCCGTCAGGCAGCTCGGCCAGACGCTGGCCAAGAGCAGCGGCGGCACGCTGACCGTCAAGGTCTTCAACAAGGGCGCCCTGGGCAGCGAGAAGGAGACCATCGACCAGGTCAAGCTCGGGGCTCTCGCGATGACGCGCGTGAACCTGGCGCCGCTGGCCGCCATGTGCCCGAAGACTCTCGTGCCGTCCCTGCCCTTCCTGTTCCGCGACACGGCGCACATGCGCAAGGCCTATGACGGCGCACCGGGCGAAGAGATCCTCAAGGCCTGCGAGCACCAGGGCATGGTGGGCCTGGCGCTGTACGACTCCGGCTCGCGCTCCATCTACGCGCGCAAGCCCGTGCGCACGCTGGCCGACACCAAGGGCCTGAAGATCCGCGTGCAGCAGAGCGACCTGTCCGTGGCCGCGATGACGGCCCTCGGTGCGAACCCCTCGCCGATGCCGCCGGGCGAGGTCTACACCGGCCTGAAGACCGGCCTGATCGACGCGGCCGAGAACAACATCCCCAGCTACGAAGGCTTTCGCCATTTCGAGGCGGCCAAGTTCTACAGCCGCACCGAGCATGCGATGACGCCCGACGCCCTCTTCATCAGCAAGAAGGTCTGGGACAAGCTCAAGCCCGAGCAGCAGGCGCTGCTGCGCGAAGCCGCCAAGGCGTCGGTCGTCGTGCAGCGCCAGCTGTGGGATGCGCAGGAAGCCAAGGCCCTGGCCGCCGTCAAGGCCGCCGGCACCGAGATCGTCGTCGTCGACCGTGAGCCCTTCCGCCAGGCCATGCAGCCGGTGATGGCGAAGTTCGCCAGCACGCCGGACCTGCAAAAGCTGGTCAAGGCTATCCAAGACATCAAATGAGCGGCTACACCAAGCTCTGCGCGGCCCTGTCGCGCTGGTCGCTGCGCCTGGCCGTGCTCGGACTGGTCGTGCTCATCGTCTGCGTGCAATGGCAGGTGATCGGCCGCTACCTGCTCAACGACTCACCGACGTGGACGGAGCCCTTCGCGCTGATGCTGGTGCTCTACATCACGGCGCTGGCCGTGGCGGTGGGCGTGCGCGACGCGGGCCACCTCGGCATGGAGTCCATCGTCGTGCTGCTGCCCAAGGGCGCGCAGCGCGTGGCGGAGGCGGCCATCCATGTCTGCGTGCTGGTCTTCGCCATCCTGATGGCCGTGGCCGGCTGGGAGTGGCTGACGCTGAAGTGGGCCGAGCCCAAGCCCATGCTGGGCGTGTCCGAGGGGCTGGACTATCTGCCGCTGGTCATCTCCGGCGTGCTCATCGTGTTGTTCTGCATCGAACATCTGCTCGCGCTGTGGCGCGGCGTGTCGGTCGAAGAAGCTGGGGTCTGACGTGGAAGGCATGGAACTTTGGGTCATGTGCGGCAGCTTCGTGCTGCTGCTTCTGCTGGGCGTGCCGGTCGCCTTCGCCATCGGGCTGTCGTCCGTCGCCACCGCCCTGGCCGCTGATCTGCCGATGGCCATCGTCTTCCAGAAGATGGTCGGTGGCATGCAGATCTTCTCCTTCCTCGCGATCCCCTTCTTCATCTTCGCGGGCGAGCTGATGCTGCACGGCGGCATCGCCGAGCGCATCGTCAACTTCGCCAACCGGCTGGTGGGCCACGTGCGCGGCGGCTTAGGGATGAGCAATGTGCTGGGCTGCACGCTGTTCGGCGGCGTGGCCGGCTCGCCGCTGGCCGACGTGTCGGCGATGGGCTCGGTGATGATCCCGCTGATGAAGCGCGAGGGCTACGACGCCGACTACGCGGTCAACGTGACGACGCATGCAGCCCTCGTCGGCGCGCTGATGCCCACCTCGCACAACCTCATCATCTACGTGCTGGCCACGGCCGGCATTGCGGCAGTCAGCGTCTTCAACCTGATCCTCGCCTGCCTGATCCCGGCGGTGCTGCTGACCGTGTCCAACCTCGTCGCCGCCTACGCCGTCGCCCGCAAGCGCGGCTACCCGACTCACGGCGCCTTCCCCGGCTGGGTGGCGGTGTTCTCGGCCTTCCTGGCGGCGCTGCCGGGGCTGCTGGTCATCGTCATCATCCTGGGCGGCATCCTGAGCGGCGTGTTCACGGCCACCGAGTCGGCCGCCACCGCCGTCTGCTGGGCGCTGCTGGTCACCGGCGTCGTCTACCGGAGCTTGAGCTGGAAGGGCTTCCTGACCGCCTGCGCCAAGGCCTGCAAGACCACCGGCGTGGTGCTGCTGCTGATCGGCATCTCGTCGGCCTTCGGCTACTTCATGGCGCTGTACGAGGTGCCGCAGAAGACCGGCGAATGGCTGGAGCAGATGAGCGGCAACAACGCCTGGCTGATCTTCCTGTGGGTCAACGTGCTGCTGTTCGTGCTGGGCACCTTCCTGGACATGGCGGCCACCATCCTGATCTGCACGCCCATCTTTTTGCCCATCTGCATGAAGGCCGGCATGGACCCGACGCAGTTCGGCGTCGTCATGCTGCTGAACTGCGCACTCGGCCTGAACACGCCGCCGGTGGGCAGCGTGCAGTTCGTGGGTTGCGCGATCGGCGGTGTGTCGGTCGGCCAGGTCATGCGCTCGATCGCGCCGTTCTATGGTGCCCTGCTGGTCACGCTGCTGGCGGCGACCTACATCCCGATGCTGTCGCTGGCACTGCCGAAATGGGTGGGCGGCTAATACCCCGGGTACCGGGCGAGTACCCGATGCCATTCGGGTTGCTGCCGTGCACGCTGCAGGCCGGCGTTGAGGCGCTGCATCAGGTCCGGCCGGCGCTCGATGGTGCGCCGGCTCACATACACATGCACGGGGCTGACGGCCAGCTCCAGCACCACTTCCACTGCCTCACCGGGCTCGCGCGCAGCGCGGTAAAGCAGCGTGGCGGGGTCGTCGATGACGTAGTCCACGCGCCGCCCGCGCAAGGCCGACAGCGTCAGGTCGTTGGCATGCAGCGGCACCAGCAGGCCGGCCAGCTCGGGGTCGTCCAGCTCGCGGCGCACGGCCAGCGGGAAGGACACGCCGCGGATCATGCCCACCTTGACCGCGCGGCCCTTCAGGTCGGCCAGCCGGCGTGGCGGCTGGGTATCGCCCACCAGCCCCAACAGCGCCACCCGCTCATTGCGATAGGCCTGCGTGAAATCGCCAAACGCCAGCCGCTCCGGCGTGTGCGTGGCCGACGACATCAGGTCCAGCTCGCCCTGCGCGATATCCGGGATCTGCCGCGCCCACGGCCGGCGCGACCACTGCAGCCGCTCGCCGCAGACCTGGGCCATCAGCTCCAGCAGCTCCACGTCCAGCCCCTGCGGCTGACCGGCCGCGTTCCGGAACTGGAAAGGCGGGTAGTCGCTCCAGCCGATGCGCAGCGGTGCCTTCTCGTCGGCCTGCGCCCAGCCAGCCGGCAAAGCCAGTGGAAACAGGCAGGCATCACGGCGGCGCAGTCGCATCGCCTGACTCTGTCACAGCGCCGGCGGCTTGGCAGCCCGTGGCGACCATGACAAGCGCACGCCGCCGCTTGCTCGCCGGGCTGGCCGCTTGGCCGTTGCTGGCCCGCGCCGAGACGCTGGACGACACGCTGGCCGCCCTGCAACGCCGCTGGCGCCCTCGTCTCACCTGGCGGCCTGACCCCGCCTGGCGCACCGAGGCCCTGGCCACGGCGCGCAGGCTCATGCTGCGGCCCGGCGACGACGACAGCACCTTCGCGACCGAAATGCTGGCCGAACTGGACCGCGGCGGCCACGTCGCCCATTCCCTGACGCTGCGCGGCGCCCTCGGCGACCGCGTGCCCGCCCTCTTCTTGCGCCCCAAGGGCCCCGGTCCGCATCCGGCCGTGCTCGTGCTGCACGACCACGGCGCGCGCTTCGACATCGGCAAGGAAAAGCTCATCCGCCCGCTGGCACCCAACCCGTCGGCCGAGGCCTGGGCGCAGCGCTACTTCGGCGGCACGTTTGTCGGCGACACCTTGGTGAATGCCGGCTTCGCGGTGCTGGCCATCGACGCCCTCGCCTGGGGCGAACGCGGCCGGCCCGGCTTTGCCAAGGACGACCAGCAGGCGCTGATGAACCACCTGCTGCAGCTGGGCCACAGCTGGGCCGGCGTCATTGCCAGCGACGACCTGCGCAGCCACCGCTGGCTGCGCGAACAACCCGGGATAGACGCCCGACGCGTGGCGGTGCTGGGCTTCTCGATGGGTGCCTTTCGCGCCTGGCAGCTGGCCGCCGTCTGCGACGAAGTCTCGGCCTGCGTCGCCGCGCATTGGATGTGCACGCGCGAAGGCCTGCTGCGGGCGGGAGAACACACGCTGCAGGGCCAATCAGCCTTCAGCATGGGCCACCCGGGCCTGGCGGCCGAGTTGGACCACCCGGATGTGGCCGCGCTGATCGCGCCCCGGCCCTTGCTGCTGTTCGGCTCGCCGGAGGACAAGCTGTTTCCGTGGGATGCGGCGCAGGCGGCCTGGAGCCGGCTGGCCCGCGCCTGGCCTGGCGGCGACGGATTCGGCACACAGGCCACGCCGAGCGGACACCGTTTCGACCTGGCGCAGCAAGCGGCCGCCGTGGCATGGCTCAAGCGGCAAGGCGGCTGAGCCGAAGCACTTGTTTGGCATAGTCGGCGCCGCCGACACACCATCTCAAACTTCTCAATGCCACCGACCGGCATCCTCCGCACCTGGCACGACGACCGCGGCTTCGGCTTCATCGCACCGACCCACGGCGGCGCCGAGGTCTTCGTGCACATCAGCGCCTTCCAGCGCGACGGCAGTCGGCCCACACAGGGGGAGCAGCTCCGCTACGAACTCGGTCGCGGCAAGAACGGTGAACCGCAGGCAGTCAAGGTGATGCGGCTCGCGGTGGGCCCCACGTCACCCCGCCAGCAGGACAAACCGGCGAAGCGGCGCAGTCGCCTGCCCGTGTCGGCCGGCATCGCCGCGCTGGTCGTGGTGGCCCTGCTCGCCCACACCAAGCTCCGCGCGCCTGTCCCCGCCACTGCGCCGCTGCCGGCTGCTACGCCGCCCGAGGCCGTTGAACCCGCCAGCACCTTCCGATGCGATGGCCGCCGCCATTGCTCGCAGATGACGTCCTGCGCCGAGGCTACCTACTTCCTGAAGAACTGCCCAGGCGCCGAAATGGATGGCAACCATGACGGCGTCCCTTGTGAGCAGCAGTGGTGCACGTCGCCGTTGAGTCGTTAGATGAAGATCCTCGCCATCTCCGGCAGCCTGCGCGCCGCCTCCCTCAACTCGGCGCTGCTGCGCACCTTCCAGCGCCTGGCGCCGGCCGGCGTCGAGATCCAGCTGTGCACTTTCGTCGGCGACCTGCCGCTGTTCAACCCCGACCTGGAAGCCGACCTGCCCATGAGCGTGATGGCGCTGCAGATGCAGGTCGCGGCGGCCGACGCGCTGCTGATCGCCAGCCCCGAGTACGCCCACGGCGTGACCGGCGCCATCAAGAACCTGCTGGACTGGCTGGTCAGCTTCGAGCCCTTCGTGAACAAGCCCGTGGCCGTGATGAACGCCTCGCCGCGCGCCCATCACGCCGACGCGGCGCTGCGCGAAACGCTGCGGACCATGTCGGCCGTCATCGTCGAGCCGGCGTCGCTCAGCATTGCGCTGCTGGGAGCCAAGCTCGACGAGGCGGCGATGGCCGAGACGCCGGCCGTGGTGCAGGCCATCCGCGCCTCGCTCGCCGCGCTGCAGGCCGCTGTTGCCCAGGCGCAGGCGCATGGCCCGGCGACGTTTGCGCTGGCCGGCACGGCCGGCCAACAAGGTTGAGGATGAACCGCCCCGCGAGCGGGCGAGGCCGGGTGAGACGCGATGGTGTTCCGGCCGGCGCCGCGTCACACTGCCGCAAACCGACTGCCAGCGACTCCCCATGAACGAACTCCTCGCCGCCTACCGCTACACCTCCAACAACTGGGCACAGATCGAGGCCAGCCAACAGTGCGGCTGCTGCAACTGCGTCGAGATGTTCAAGCCCGACGAGATCGTCGGCTGGACGGGTCTGACGATGGAGAACATGAACGACAGCGCCGCCGTCGCGCAGCAGACGGCCATGTGCCCGCGCTGCGGCTCCGAGGCCGTGCTGGGCGACGCCTGCGGCTTCGCCATCAACGCCAACTTCCTGGCGCGCATGAACGAGGCCTGGTTCCAGCGCACGCTGATCCGCCGTCCGGCGGCAAAGACGTGATGCCGCAAGCTCCCATGCTGACCGGCCAATGTCTCTGCGGAGCCGTCCGCTACCAGTCAAGCGGCCCGGTCCTGTTCTCCGTCGTCTGCCACTGCCGCGACTGCCAGCGTGCCTCCGGCAGCGGTGGCGTGCCGGTGCTCGGCGTGCCTAAACCCTCCTTCGCCTGCACCGGCCCGGTGAAGCAGTCGCGCGTCACCGGCGGCAGCGGGCAGTCGGCGGTGCGCAACTTCTGTAGCGACTGCGGCAGCCTGCTCTTCGGCACGCCGGAGTCGGCGCCCGAGATGGTCACCCTCTATGCCGGCAGCCTCGACGACCCGACCGCGTTCTCGCCCACGGCCGCCTTGTTCGCCGGCCAGCGCCCGCCGTGGGCCAAGCTGGCAGCACCGCTGACCGAGCACACGGCATTGCCGGAGCATTGACGCGCGTGGAAGAGCCAGCGCCGTCGCTGAATTCGAGGTGGCAGCTTTGGTGAAGCGCCTGGGCATCGCGGCCCTCTCATTGATGGCAATCGCCACAGCGGCCCAAGCGGCCGACAGCCAATGCTTTGGCACCACCAGCAAGGGCCGCATCGAAGCCAGCGTCGCCCTGCCGGCCAGCGGGCCCAACTTCTCGCCCTACAGCCGCTTCGGCGTGTCACTGGGCCGCACGCATGTGCACGCCCAGGTTGCGGGCATCGTCACCGCGGCCTATGCCGAACTGGCGAAGCAGACGCCCGAGGTGCGCTACGTCTACGGCGAGACGGGCTGGCCGTCGGGTGGGAGGTTCAGGCCGCATCGCTCGCACCAGAACGGCCTGTCGGTCGACTTCTTCGTACCGGTGCGCGACGCGAGCGGCAAGTCCGTGCCCCTGCCGACGCCGGTGGGCGAGCGCTTCGGCTACGACATCGAGTTCGACGACAGCGGCCGCTGGGGCGAGTACCGCATCGACTTTGCGGCGATGGCCGAGCACCTCTACCAGTTGCACCGCGTGGCGGCGGGGCGCGGCGTCGGCCTGGCGCTGGTTATCGTCGACAAGCCGTATCTGCCGCTGCTCTTCGCGACGTCGCGCGGCCCCTATCTGAAGCAACACATGAACTTCATGCAGGGCAAGCCCTGGGTGCGGCACGATGAGCACTATCACGTCGATTTCGGCGTGCCTTGCAAGGCCATGCCCTGATCACTCGCCACCACGCCTTCTTCTTTGCGAACGCTTGAGCCTCGATGTCTAACAACCCCAATGCTCCCCTCGCGACTGAACCCGGCGGCCTCTGGATTCAGCGCACCGTGGGCGTCGTTGCGCTGCTCGTGGGGCTCGCCCTTGCAGGGCTGTTCGTCTCCGGCGTTTTCAAGCTGGCGTCCCTGCGCAGCGCCGGCGAGACGTTTGCGCTGATCTTCCTCGCGGTCATCGGTGTGCTCACGGCGTTCTTTGTCACCGTCGGCTGGCGAATGGCGCTGAACCGGCCGAACCGGTACGGCTCCCTGCTGACGCCAGGACTCTGGTTCTTCGTCGCCGTTCTTTTTCTCATCCTCGCCTTGACCATTGCCAGCTTCTTCGTGGCGGAACGACGCTTCAGCGAGCTTGAAACACCGGCCGGCGCCCTGGCGTTTGCCGTGCTCGCAGCGCTGGCTGGACGGCGAACAATGAAGAAACGCAACGTTGCTGGCGACGTGCCGCGAGACTTTTAATGCTCAAAGACTTCTTCACCCAGCGCCTCTACATCCAGCTGTCGCCTGAGCGCGTGCTCGTGCGTGACCCGAAGACGGGCCGAAACGTGCATGAGGTGCCAGAGATCACCATTCAACGACCACCAGGCGGGAAAGCCACCATCCTGGCCGTGGGTGCCGATGCGCGCAGCGCGGCGGCGCTGGCGGGCACGCTTGTCCACAACCCCTTCGCCCATCCGCGTTCGTTGGTGTCCGACTTCACGCTGGCCGAGCAGTTGCTGAAGGCATTCGCCAGACGCGTGGTCCAAGGCCGTTTGCGCTGGGCGCCGAGCCCCGCGATCGTCATCCATCCGCTGGGCGAACATGCCGGCGGGCTGACGCAGGTGGAAATCCGTGCACTTCAGGAACTTGCCCTCGGCCTGGGTGCCTCTGGCGTCCAGATTTGGCAAGGGCCCGCGCTGACGGATGAGCAGTTGCTGTCAGGCGACTTCCCCGACAGCGGGAAATTCCTGTCGCCCTAGGGAGCCAGCGTCTTCGCGCCCGCCAACTCCGGCTTGATCTTCAGCAAGCCCTCCAGCACCTGCTCCGAGAACAGCGCTGCGCCCTTGGGGCCTAGGTGGGTGCGGTCGAAGCGCGGTGGCGCCTCGGCCAGCGTGTCGGCGGCCGCCTGGCCCATGGCGGCAACGGCGGCGTGGCTGACGGCGTTCAGGTCCAACACCTGCACGCCCTGCTCGGCGCCGACCTTGAGGATGGACTCGGCCCAGGGGCGCAGGTCGTTGGGAAGTTCGCCCTCCTTGAAAGTGCGGCGCGTCAGCGGCGTGACGAGCACGACCTCACCGCCAGCGGCTTTCACTTCCTTCACGTAGCCGGCCATGTTGGGGCTGAACTCGGTGGCGAAGTCGGTGGAGCGGCCGGGCTTGCCGGGCTGGTCGTTGTGGCCGAACTGGATCAGCACCAGCGTCTTCTGCTTCGCTGCACCGCCTTCGTTCAACAGCGCCAGCACGGTGTCCCACAGGCCTTCGGCGCGGAAGCTCTTGCTGGAGCGGCCGCCGCGCGCGAGGTTGATGCAGGCGACCTGCTGGACACGCGCACACAGCGCGTTGCCATAGCCGCTGCGCGGCGCCATCGTCGAGTCGCCCACCAGGATGAGGCGCGGGCCGGTGGCGACGTTGGCGGTGGTTTCGCCGGCCTTGGGGGCGGAGGCTGCTGGCGCGGGCGCAGTTTGGGCTGCAACGGTGCCGGCGATCAGCGTCGCGAGAAGGGAAGGCAGCAGGTACTTCATGGCGATGTCAGGGTTTGGCGAGGGATGGCCAGCCGGCCTTGGGGCTCATGTCGTCGAGGTTCCAGGTCTCGGGCTGGAAGGCACGGCGGGTCTGCGCATGGCGCGGGTAGCCCAGCGCGTTCTCCACTTCGGAGTCGATCAATTTGCCCTTGCCCTGTGCCAGGTCGGCCAGCAGCTTCGCGTCCAGCGGGTCGCGCGCCCACGGCCGGGCGCCGACCAGCGGCGGCAGCTCCTGCGCGAGCGCGGCGGCGGGGCGCAGCGCCGGCAGGTTGGGCGGCAACGTCGGCTGCGACACGGCGATGACCTTGCCCGTCGTCTGCGCGTTGCTGCCCATCAACCCGACCGGCTTGCCCTGCGCGTCCTGCGCGATGTTGTCGGCCAGGAAGAGCTCCAGGTCGCCCTGACCCAGCATCATGAAGAAGGGCGTGCCCGCCACCGTGCTCGGGCCGTGGCGCAGCGCGTTGCCGACCAGCGTGAGCTTGCCGATCTGCCAGGGCTGGCCCGTCCACTCGTTGGCGAGCAGGTTGTAGTGCACCGCGCGGTCGCCGGGGTTGAAGATGTAGTTGTTGACCATCGCCCCCTGCGCGCCGCCCTTGAAGAGCGCGTTGCGCTGGCGGTTGGAGGCATAGACGTTGCCGTAGATCAGCACGCCGCTGGTGTTGTCGTGGATCAGCGAGCCCTTGCTGTGCTCGCCCTTCTCGTGCACCGAGTTGCCCAGCCCCTCGTAGATGAGGTTGTGGCTGTAGGTCATGCGGTGAGACGTGGCCTGGCGCCAGTCCTCGGGCGTCTTGCCCTCGAAGCGCGGGCCGCTGGCCGACAGGTTCTCGTCGGTGGCCCAGGAGAAGCTGCAGTGGTCGACGATGACGTCGTGCGCGCCGCCGATGCCGGAGATGCCGTCCTGGTCGCCGCCGCCCTTCTTGGGCCGGCCAAACTCGCCGGGGCGGAAGCTCAGGTGCTGGATGACGACGTCATGCGTGGAGATGGTCGTCTCGGCCTTGAGGATGTGGATGCCCGGGTCGGGCGCCGTCTGGCCGGCCAGCGTCAGGAAGGGCTGGGTGATCTTGAGCGGCTGGCCGCCCATGTCGATGACGCCACCGACCTCGAAGACGACGATGCGCGGGCCGGTCGCCTCGATGGCTTCCTTGAGGCTGCCGGGGCCGGCGGCCGCCAGCGTCGTAACCTTGATGATGCGGCCGCCGCGGCCGCCCTGGGTCTGGGTCCAGCCACCGGTGGCAATGCCGGCGGAAGCCGACGGCGCCGGGTCGGCGGCACGGGCGTTGAAGCCCGCCAGCGCGCTGGCCAGGGCCAGCGTGGACAGGGCAAGGGTCTTGAGGGTCATGGTGTGTACTGCGTCAAACGAAAAGGGCGCGCAAGGGCCGGTTGACCTGTTGCGCGCCGTCATGGGTTGTTGGCTTAGAAGGTGTACTCGCCGCTGAAGCGGTAGGTGCGGCCGAGCACGTCAGCACCGCTGGTGAGGTACCCACCGCCATAGGTCGTGTTGGCCGTCAGCGGCGGGTTCACGTTGGTGAGGTTGTTGATGCCCACCATCAGCTTGATGTCACCGAGGGTGTAGGCCACGCTCAGGTTGTACTGCTTGTAGGCCTTGACCTCGGTGTAGGTGGAGCCGGCGCGCGGGGTCAGGTCGGTCAGGCCGCTGCTGTAGCGCTGCGACAGCTGGGTCGACAGCTTGCCCATACGCCAGTTCACCGACGCCGTGTGCTTCCAGCGGTAGACGATCTGCTGCATGGTGGCCAGGCCGGCGTTGGGGCCGGTGAACTTGCCGTCACCGGTCAGGATACCGATGTTGTCCAGCATGTCGCCGCCCTTCTCCACCGAGAAGGCGTACTTGTCGTAGTAGGTGCCGTCCAGCTTGAAGTTGAAGATGCCGAAGTCGGTGGTGCGCAGCTGATAGGTGGCGGCGACGTCGAGGCCGCGCATGTCCATGTCGCCGCGGTTGGCCTGGCTGGTCAGGATGTGGTCGATGGTGCCATCGGCCTTGCGCAGGATGTTGATGCCGTACTTGACCGGCTGCTGCTGCACTTCGGCCAGCGTCAGCGCACCCAGCACGTCCTTGAGCTTGACGCTCCAGTAGTCCACCGTCACCAGCAGGCCGCGCACCGGCTCGAAGGCGCCACCCACGGCCCAGCCCTTGGACTTCTCGGGCTTCAGGAAGCTGTTGTCGGGCGACTTCGTCCAGTAGTCGCCGGTGAAGGCGCAGACCAGATTGGCCTTGGAGGCCCAGGCCGCAACAGGTGTGCCGGTGCCGGAGATGGTCGGCGTGGGGCTCGGGCACAGCACCGGGTCGTCCATCGCGACCTGGCGCACTTCCGGCGTCGGGTTCTGGATGTCCATGATGGACGGCGCACGGAAGCCCGTGTTGGCCGACGCGCGCAGCATCACCTCTGCCGTGGGCTGGAAGCGCACCGACAGCTTGGGGTTGACCGTCGTGGTCTTGAGGTCGCTGTAGGTGTCGGAGCGCACGGCGCCGTTGATGCTCCAGACCTTGGTCAGCGGCGCGTCCAGCTCGATGACGGCGGACTTGATGTCGCGATGCAGGCCGGCGGCGACGCCAGTCGGGTTCTCGCCGACGATGTCGTCCTTGTTGACGACACCAGCGCTGCTGATGTTGTAGCTGCCGTTGGGCAGCTTGGCGACGTAGTCCAGCGGCGCTGCGCTCACCCGGGCTTGGTCGCGGCGCAGTTCGCCGGAGATGGCCACGGTCAGCGGGCCGCCGCCCAGGTCCATCAGCTCGCGGGTCAGCGTCGCGTCGACGGCCTTGTTGAAGGCCTCGTTCTTGCGGTAGACGTAGTCGGGCAGCTCGATGCTCTTCAGGTATTCGAGGCCGGCGGCGTCCTGCTTGCCGAAGGGGTTCAGGATGCCGTTGGTGAAGCCCTCCTGTGCCTTGCTGTAGAGGATGTAGCCGCCGCCGGTGGCGGTGTTGCGCGTGGAGTGGCCGTAGTTCAGGCCGACGCGGTAGTCCCAGTTGAAGACCGTGCCTTCGGCGCTCAGCACCAGGCGATCGCTGAGCTGCTGGTCGTTGCGGTAGGCATTGCCCAGTTCGCCCGGGCCCCACTGGAAGTAGGCCAGCCGGTTGTTCATGTTCAGCGGCGTGACCGTGCCGGGGGTCTTGGTGGCGTCAACGAACTGTTGCGTCGGCGTGTTGCTGCCGGTATTGCTGCCAGTCACCAGGGGCAAGGGCGTGATGCCCTTGCCGGGGTAGAACTTGCTGGTGGACGGGATCGTGTAGTAGGTGAACGGCTCGTTGGAGCTGGGCAGTTGCATGCCGCGGTACTTCTGGACCGTGAAGTCGGCATGCACCAGCTCCGCGCTCACGCGGTGGCCCTTGCCCAGGTTCATCGTCGCCTTGCCGTACAGGTTCCTGATCACGCTGCCGTCGGTGACAGCGGTGAAGAAGTTCGGGTCACGGTAGCAGCCGGGCGCGTAGGTCGGCGTCGCCGCGACGCTGTTGGCACCCAGTGTCGGCAGCGAGGACGGCGCCACGCAGCCGGAGGCATAGGCGGGGCTGAAGTTGGCGTTGGCGGTGGGGGTGAAGCCGAAGTTGGCG
This sequence comes from Roseateles sp. P5_E8, assembly GCF_054177665.1. Lineage (NCBI taxonomy): Bacteria > Pseudomonadati > Pseudomonadota > Betaproteobacteria > Burkholderiales > Sphaerotilaceae > Roseateles > Roseateles sp. P5_E8. The sequence goes on from NZ_JBGCUM010000004.1 coordinate 90,715, forward strand.
GCAGGGCTCTGGTTCTTGTTGCTGGGCACCAGCAGCAGGGCCAACTGGTTCAGCGCCGAGCCGTCATAGAGCTCGGGGCGGTCGCCCTGGAACAAGGCTGACTTGGTCTGGTAGTCGAACGCGCCGTAGACGTTCCAGCCGTCGGCGGCCAGGTCGCCGATGCCGCCGATCAAGCCCAGCGCATGGGTCGCGCCGTGGCTGCCGCGCTCGGGCGAGTTCTGCTCGAACTTGATCTTGGCGCCCTTGTAGGTGTTGTAGGTCAGGAAGTTCTGCACGCCACCGATGGCGTCGGAGCCGTAGATGGACGAGGCACCGTCACGCAGCGTCTCGGCGCGCTGCATCGCCATGCGCGGGATCACGTTGACCGAGATGTACTGGTCCTGCAGCGGCTCGTTGGCCATGCGGYGGCCATTCAGCAGCGTCAGCGTGCGCATGGGGCCCAGGCCGCGCAGGTTCAGCACCGGGCCGGCCGCGCCGGAGTTGGTGCCCAGCGACAGCGACTGCGGCATCTCCAGCACCAGGTCCTTCAGCTCGGTGTGGCCGCGCGCGTCCAGCTCCTCCGACTTGATCGTCGAGACCGGCAGCGCCGTCTCGCCGGCCAGGCGCTTGATGGACGAGCCTGTCACCTGGATGCGCTCGATGACCGCCGTCGGCGTGGGCGTCTCGCTCTGCGCCTGGGCGCTGTTGACGAGGGTGAGCACGGCGGCAGCGCAGAGGCTGAGTCGGGCGCGCGAGGGTTGGCGTTGCAGGGTCATCGTTCTTGTCTCCTTGGTAACTTGTTGGCTGGTTCTGTGGGGTCGCGCCGGCCGGGTCTGTGCCCGGCCTCGCACTCGCTTCAATGGGGAATCAGGGTGCGGGCACCCAGCCGCCGGGCGCGCCGGTGGCGATGGTCGATTTCTGGAAGACGTCGGCCCGCGTCGTCAGGCCGGCGGCCGAGGCCAGCGGCTTGGCGAGCTGCAGGTTGGTCGCCACGTTGTTGACCTTGACCGACGCCAGGCCCAGGCGCGCGCTGACGTCCAGCGGCGAACCATTCAGGTCCATGCTGCCGAACTCGCGCCAGCCGGCCGCATCGGTCGCCGCGCCGTCGGCCGTGCCGGACCAGGGCGGCGGGTTGCTGCCGCAGCTGCCCGTACCCACGCCGGTCTTGCTCGTGCCGTTGCCGACGCACCAGCCCACAGGCAGGACGTGCGCGCCCATCTTGGTGTTCACGAAAGCGATGTTGTCGGTGTAGGTCGTGGCCGTGGTGCCGCCGCTGCGAGCCAGGTAGGCCTGCACGCCGGGCTCGGCGGTCAGCGTGCTGTTCAGGAAGACGAAGCCCTTGTCGCCAGCCGTGGCGCGCGACTGCAGCACGTAGCCGGGCGAGCTGCCGCCCGTGTCGACGACGGAGCGGATCTCGCAGTCCTCGAACAGGCTGGCCATGACGCTGCCCCAGATGAAGTCGACATTGCCGGCGATCAGCGACTGGTAGAACCAGTTGTAGCCCTTGAGCTGCAGCGTGTCCTGCTGGCTGAAGAAGGCCATCTGCTTCGCAACCAGCCGCGCCGCTGCGGCGGTGGTGCTGGTGTTGAAGTAGATCGTCTCGGCCTGGTTGTCCCAGCTGGTGCTGCGCTCGTGCGGGTTCTTCAGCGTGAAGTTCTGCAGCTTCAGCAGGTCGGCCGTCTCGATGAGGAAGGCCGCGCGGCCGCCGCCGAGCACGCGGTGGCCCACCGTCTTGCCCGAGGTGCTGAGCGCAGTGCCGGCCGTGGCCGAGCTGGCGCCGCTGCCCGAGTTGAGCGACTCGAAGTTCACGTCGCCCACCACCACGCCGTCGCGGCTCTCGCCGACGATGCTGAGGTTGGACACCTTGCGCAGGATGTTCAGCTCGGGATAGCTGCCGTTGCCCAGCGTGATGACCTTGGCCGTGGCCACGGTGTTGCAGCCGTTGGCGGCCGGGCTGTTGGTCGAGCAGTTCTTCATGACCCAGTTCAGCGCGCCCTGCAGCGTGCGGAAGTGGGCGGCCGAGCCGTTGTCGTCCACGCTGACCTGCGTGAAGCTGCCCGGCGCCGCGCGGGTCGTGAACTTCCAGTTGTCGGCCTTGGCTATGCCGGCGAAGTTCGCGCCCTTGATGGTGCCGGCCAGCACGGCGGCGTCCACGGTCACGTAGTAGGTGGTGCCGAAGTCCAGCTTGTTGCTGTGCAGCTTGACCGAGGCCGTGCTGCCCTTGACCGAGACCGGCCTGTACCAGACGTAGCGCGCGAAGGTGGCGCCGTCGGGCATGGCCCCCAGGCCCAGCGCGTCGATCTCGAGGTTGCTGCGTGCGAGCACCGTCTGCGTGTCGCTGGCGGACGGCGCGTTGCTGACGTCGATGCTGTCGACGAGCACGTCGTCGCTGGCGCGCCAGACGCTGATCTTGCCGGCCGTGCCTATGGCGGGTGGCGCGTCGAAGGACAGCGACAGGCGCGTGTCGGTGTGTACGCCGCTCTCGTTGGCGGCCGGCACCTTGGTGCCTGCCACGTCGTAGACATTGCCGCTGCCACTGATCTGCGTCGTCAGCTTGCCGGCGCCGGCCTGGGCCAGCGCGTTGGCCTTGACGAGGGCCACCGGCCGCGGCTTGAAGACATAGCCCGGCGTGAAGGCCGTGCCCGCCGCCACGGTGCAGGCGCCCAGCGGCGCGCCGTTGACGGTGGAGCCGCTGTCCTGGAAGACGCCGGTGTGGTCGGAGCTGGCGTAGACGACGACGCTGTCACAGCCCGCCGCGCCGTCAATGGCGAAGACATTGGCCTGCGACACGATGTTGCCCGCCTTGCCCACGCCGATGCTGTACGAGTGCGCGTAGGGGCTGGCCGTCTTGCTGCCGACGAAGTAGTTGTTGAAGACGTGGACCTGGCCGAAGCGCACGCGCGGCACGCGCTGGGTCACGCCGTTGAAGACGTTGTTGGCAATGGTGATGCGCAGCTTGCCGGCATCGCTGGTCAGGCTGTCGGAGCCGCCGATCAGCATGCTCTTGTCATGCGCGGTGACGACGTTGTAGGAGACCGTGATGAGGTCCGCGCCCTTGGTGATGTCGATGGCGCCGTCGTGGCACTGCTTGGTCTTGCCGTTCTCGACGGGCAGCGTGTCGTCGGTGAAGGGTGCGTCGGTGATGGTGTTGCGGTCGATCCAGACCTGCGTCGCCGTGACGATGCCGATGGCGTCGTAGGCGGAGTTCCAGTTGCCAAGCGCGCCGTCGGTCGGGTCCCAGACGGGGCCGACATCGCAGGGCGCGACGAGGTGCAGGTTGCGCACGATGACCTGGCTGACGCTGGTGATGTCCAGCCAGGCGTTGACGAAGCCGGCGCCGGGGCCCTCGCCGATCAGCGTGGTGTTGCTGGGCAGGCGCACACGGGCGCGCACTTTCTGGTCGGCGGTCGTAGCGAAGGGCGTGCCCTCGGTCATGTCGATGGTGCCGGCCACCTTGATGATCTTGGCCGCATTGCCGCCGTTGGCCAGCGCGTTCAGCAGCTCGGCGCGGTTGTGCACGGTGTAGATGTGCTCGGGAGTGGCGGCGCTGCCGCCGACAGTGCCGGCGCCCCAGCCGTCGGCCGGGGCCGTCTGCTGCGCGACGTCAACGGCAAAGGCTGGCAGGCTCAGCGCCAGCAACGCAGCGATGGCGCTCAGGCCTTGGGCGGCCTTCATGCGGCGACTCTCTTCGTGCGGCGCAGGGCCAGCAGGCCGAGGCCGGCGCCCATCAGCACAAGGCTGGCCGGCTCGGGCACGGCGGTGACGTTCAGCTGGGTCGTGAAGCTGGCGTAGTCGTTGCCGGTGAACGTCAGGTTCGTCAGAGTGAGGCTGACGGTGTGCGGGTTGACGACCTCCAGGCTGACGCCGCTCCCGTTGACGCTGCTCAGGTCCAGCGGCACAAAGCTGGCAATGGGCTGGCTCAGGCCGGCAAAGCTGAAGGTGAACGTGTAGGCGCCGGCGAGCGGCGCACCGCTGTTGTTCCAGACCTGCACGCGGCCATCGGTGAAGAAGTCGATGCCGACATTGGCGTCGCCGGTGAGGAACTCCAGGTCGGTTGCCGCCAACGCCGTGACGTTGCTTCCGGCCTCATCCTCGAAGAGATGGTCCAAGCCCAGCAGCGTCGTGCTGGCGCCGCTGACCTGTCCGGTGATGATGGTGCCGGCCGGCAGGCCGCCGGCGCCCCAGGCAGCGGCACTGCCCAGGCATGCGGCGGCGATGACCGCCAGGGTCCGAGATGTCTTCATGCTGTCTCCGTTGGCTGAGGCCTGGCCTGCCGCGATGGGCGGCAGCCGGCACTTCTTGGGGGCGGAGACCTGCAGGGTTCCGCAAGCGAAAAAGGGCACAGACGTAGGTCTGCGCCCTTTGCTTTCTTCTGGGCGCTGACCCGCCTTAGAACTTGTAGCGGCCGCCGACGATGAACTCGCGGCCGGTGTAGTTGTTCACCACCACGTTGTTCATGGCGCGCGAGATGAACTGGTCGTTCGCCTGGTTGGTCAGGTTGGCGGCTTCGAACGTGACTTCAATCTGCTTGTTGATCTTGTAGCTCATCGACAGGTCGACGTTGAAGGTCTTGTTCTTGCCCGCCACGTCCTGGTTGTTGCCGGCCGGGATGGTGGTCAGGAAGGCCGAGCGAGCCGAGCTGGACACGCGGCCGCTGAAGGTGCCGTCGTCGTAGTAGACCGACAGGTTCCAGGAGCGCGGCGACAGGTTGACCAGGTCTTCACGCACGGTGGGTGCACCGATGGCCGCCGACAGCACGTAGTCCATCTTGGACTTGACCTGCGTGAAGTTGGCCAGCATGCCGAAGTTCTTGCCCCAGCCCGGCAGGAAGGTGAAGGGCTGCTGCACATTGACTTCGAAGCCCTGCAGCTTGCCGCCCGGCGTGTTGACCGGCGCGCTGACCGCAAAGATTTCGTCGCCGGTGAAGTTGGTCGGCAACGACGACATCGGCAACCCCGTCTGGTTGTACGGGATGTTGCGAACCTGCGTCAGCACATAGCTCTTGATGTTCTTCTGGAAAACGCCCAGGCCGATGAAGGCGTTCTTGGAGTGGTACCACTCGGCGCTGGCGTCCAGCGTGGTGGCGCGGAAGGGGTCAAGCGCCGGGTTGCCGCCGGTGTAGCTCAGCGTGCCGGTGGAGCTCAGCGTGCCGCCGGGGTTCAGGTTCTGCAGCGGCGGGCGCGACATGACCTTGGCCGCCGCAGCGCGAACGATGAAGTCCTTGCTGAGATTGGTCGCCAGGTTGATGGAAGGCAGCCAGTCGCTGTACTGACGCGATGCAGTGACGAGGCTGCCGCCCCCGGTGGCCAGGTAGCCGCTGGCGACGATGGCCGTCTTCACATAGCGCGTGCCGAGGTTGCCGCGCACCGGCAGGCCGCCCAGCTTGGTCTCGAAGTCGGCCATCAGCCAGGTGCCGCTGTCGGTTTCGGTGATGGCGCGGTTGCCGCCACGGCCGGCGCCGTTGGTGATGGAGGTCAGGCGGAAGTCGCCCGGGCCGCCGGCAGGGCCGGTCTTCAGGCAGTTGCAATAGATGTCGTAGGCGCTGGAGATGGCGTCCAGATTGGGGATGACCCAGGACGTCACCGAGCCGGCGGGCAGGTCCTGGCCCTTGCCGAAGCCGCTCAGCGTCGTGACCAGGCTGTTGGGGATGACGCTGGCCGGCAGCGTGTTCATCGTCTCGACGGTGCGACGGAAGTCGTAGCTCGTGAACGTGAATTGCTTGTAGCTGACGCCGCCCTTGATGGTCAGCACGTCAGGGATGGCTTCCCAGGCGACATCGGCGGTGGCCACGTCCTGGCGATTCGTCACGCCGTTCGGGCGGATGCGGATTTCGCTGGGCGTGAAGTTGGTGATGGCGGTCGAGCCGACCGGCACGCCGTAGATCTTGAAACCGCCGCTGGCGTCGCTGGGGTTGAGGGTGCCGTAGCTGATCAGCGGTGCGCGGTCGCTGGCGCCACTGCTTGCGCGGGCGTCGTACACATAGCCGTCAACATTGGGCGCGTCCAGCGTGGTGGTCGTCTGGATGGGGTTGTTGAAGCGCGACTTGGCACGGCCGGCGCGCAGCGTGACCTTGACGGACTCGCCGACTTCCTGCTCGATGGTCAGCGTGGGCTGGCTGAACTCGGTGCTGAGCTTGTCGAAGCGCGACTCGGCGCGGACGTCGACGCCGTTGAACTTGCCGTAGGTCATCTGGCCGGCGGTGTTGTATTCGGCCGCCAGCACGCTGGTCTGCTGCTTGCCGCCGGCTGACAGCGCGCGGCTGAAGGAGATGGCTTCCAGGAAGTCTTCCTGGCGGGTGGCCTTCAGCTTGCTGTACAGCATGTCGAAGGTCATCAGCGTCGTGTCGGACGGACGGACCTGGATGGAGCCGGTCAGGCCCAGGCGTTGCTGGTCATGCGTGAGGCGGCCATAGCGCGGCAGGCGCGGGTGGAAGTTGGTGGCCAGCGACGCCGTGTTGAAGGCCGCCAGGTTCTCCGGCGTGTTGGGCAGGCGGGCCACGCCTTGGGCGGCCGGGCCGCAGGTGGTGGCAGTGGAGCCGGTCGGCAGGGCCGTACCAGCAGGCAGGACGTAGCCCTGCGGCGGGCACCAGCCCGTGGTCGACACGCCGGCAGTGGTCGTGTTCGACGAGGGACCGTTGTCCCAACGCACGGTGCTGAAGCCCTCTTCATAGACCTTGCGCTCCGAGTAGGCACCTGAGAGCAGCACACCGATCTTCTTGTCGGCGAAGGTGTTGGAGATCAGGAACGCCGCCTTGGGCGTGGTCGTGCCGGCGAGCTGGTTGTAGGTGCCCTTGACCGACACGGCGGCCGCGAACTTCTTCAAGTCGAAGGGGCGCGCGGTCTGCAGGTCGATGGTGGCGCCCAGCGAGCCTTCATCCACATCGGCCGAGCTGCTCTTGCGCACGGTCAGCGAGTTGAAGAGGTCGGCCGCGAAGACGTTGAAGTCGAAGGCGCGGGTGCGGTTGGCGCCGCCGGAGCTGTCGGTGCCGCCGGTGGTGGCCAGGGCCTCGATGCCGTTGATGCGGGTGCGGGCGAAGTCGCCGCCCAGGCCGCGCACGGTGATGTTGCGGCCTTCGCCGGCATCGCGGTCAATGACGACGCCCGGGATGCGCTGCAGGGACTCGGCGAGGTTGGTGTCCGGGAACTTGCCCATGTCCTCGGCCTTGATGACATCGACGATGCCCTTGTCCTGGCGCTTGGCGTTGAGCGCGCTTTCCAGAGAGGCGCGAATGCCGGTGACCGTGACGGTCTCGAGTTGAGCGGCGGGCGCTGCAGCCTCTTGGGCCCAGGCAGGCGCAGCAATGAGGGTGACGGCCAGGGCCACCGGACGCAGGGCCAGGCGGTGGGACGGACGGAATGCGGGCATGAAAGTCTCCTGGTGCAAGGCCGCCTGGGCGCATCTGCGCTGGCAGCTCTGGGGGTCTTGGGTAGGGCGGGTTACCGGGGGCGTACGCAGGGCGCCCTTCAATTTCTTAAGCCGGCTTCGCTGCAGTGCGAGCGCCGACGGTGCCTCGACGCCTACAAGCAGGCGCCGCAGCGAGGGAAAAACTTGCCAGACAAGGTCGCGCCGTCGTTTTGCGCGATGTTCATCATGAGGAAAAAGCGGCTCACGTCTGTGTTCTTGGGGGTGGCTTGTGGACGATGATAGGCGGAAGATGGCAAAATCGGAACAGTGGTTCACTAAATAGAAACCATGATTCCGCAACACCTGACGTGTGACCTAAGCTTCGTTCAACCGAAATTTGGAACCGCGTTTCAACTCTAACGATCCAAACACGGCAACGCTCCGAAAGACTCCTTCACATTCCGCTACAAGTTCACGGCGGGGGTGATTCGGTCAGGTCGTGTTCCTTCGACGCAACTGGTGCGTACGCACCTTGGACAAAGACATGGTTCTTCAGAACTTCAATCTGGCCGGCAAGACGGCCATCGTGACCGGCTGCAACACGGGCCTCGGCCAGGGCATGGCGCTGGCGCTGGCGCAAGCCGGTGCCGACGTCGTCGGCGTCAACGTCTCCGAGCCTGACGAGACCAAGGCCGGCGTCGAGGCCCTGGGCCGCCGCTTCCTGGACCTGCGCGCCAACCTGGGCGACATCAGCTGCATCCCCGACCTGGTCGCCCAGGCCAAGGCGCTGAATGGCGAGGTGCACATCCTGGTCAACAACGCCGGCATCATTCGCCGCGAGGACGCCATCAAGTTCTCCGAGGCGGACTGGGACGACGTCATGGACCTGAACCTGAAGTCGGTGTTCTTCCTGTCGCAGGCCGTGGCCAAGGCCTTCATTGCCCAGGGCAAGGGCGGCAAGATCATCAACATCGCGTCGATGCTGAGCTTCCAGGGCGGCGTGCGCGTGCCCTCGTACACGGCCAGCAAGAGCGGCGTCATGGGCATCACGCGCCTGATGGCCAACGAGTGGGCCGCGCACGGTATCAATGTGAACGCCATCGCCCCGGGCTACATGGCCACCAACAACACCGCCGCTCTGCGCGCCGACGAGCAACGCAACAGCGCCATCCTCGAGCGCATCCCGGCCGGCCGCTGGGGCAAGCCCGAAGACCTGGCCGGCCCGGTCGTGTTCCTGGCGTCGACGGCGTCCGACTACGTCAACGGCTACACCATCGCTGTCGACGGCGGCTGGCTGGCGCGCTAAAAAGCAGCTGCAGTATGAGGCCCGCGCGGCGATGCGGGCCCGAGAACCAAGCCTCGGAGGAGACACCGGGCGATGTACGAGAACAAGAGACTTGGCTTCATGTTCGTCCTGCCATTCGTGCTGGGCGTGCTGTTGTTCAAGCTCTTCCCCTTCGTGATGAGCTTTGCGCTCAGCTTCACGCAGTACGACCTGATCGACCCACCCGAGTGGATCGGCATGCGCAACTACGAGGAGATGCTCACGGGCGATCCTCTGTTCAGGAAGTCGCTGGGCGTCACGCTCACCTTCGCGCTGCTGGCCGTGCCGCTGCGCGTGGGCTCCGCGCTGGTCGTGGCCCAGGTGCTGAACTTCAAGCTCAAGGGCATCAACGCCTTCCGCGCGGCCTTCTACATCCCGTCCATCCTGGGTGGCTCCATCGCCGTGGCGGTGCTGTGGCGCTTCGTGTTCGCCAAGTACGGCCTGGTCAACATCATCCTGGGCAAGCTCGGTTTCGAGCCCATCCCCTGGCTGGCCGATGAGCACTACTCGATGTGGACCATCGTGCTGCTCTTCACCTGGCAGTTCGGCTCGGCCTGCGTCATCTTCCTGGCCGCGCTGCAGAACGTCTCCAAGTCGCTCTACGAAGCCGCCGAGATCGACGGCGCCAGCCCCGGCCAGCAGTTCTGGAAGATCACCGTGCCCCTCATCACGCCGGTCATCTTCTTCAACCTGATCATGCAGATGGTGCATGCCTTCCAGGAGTTCAACGGCCCCTACCTCATCACCGAGGGCGGCCCGCTGCATTCCACCTATGTGCTGGCGCTGTACATCTACGACCAGAGCTTCCGCTTCTTCAACCTGGGCTATGGCGCCGCACTGAGCTGGGTGCTGTTCGCGCTGGTGGCCGGCCTCGCTGCGATCTCGTTCTGGAGCAGCAAGTTCTGGGTCTTCTACGCCGGCGAGAAGGAAGCCACGAAATGAGCGCGGCCGTCGCGATCCATGAGCCGGCGGTCGGCAGCGACGGCCGCACGCCCTGGCTGCGCTATCTGCTGCTGGCGGCCACGGCCATCGTCATGCTCTACCCGCTGCTGTGGTTGGTGGGCGCGTCCTTCAAGAGCAACAGCGAGATCTTCACGTCGGCCGGCTTCTGGCCGTCCAAATTCTCGTTCGATGCCTACGCCAAGGGCTGGAAGACCAGCACCGAATACACGTTCGCGACCTACTTCCTGAACAGCTTCCTCATCACCATCCCGCGCATCATCGTCACGGTGATCTCCTGCGTGCTGGTGGCCTATGCCTTTGCGCGCTTCGAGTTCTGGGGCAAGAAGATCCTGTTCAGCATCATGGTCGGCACGATGATGCTGCCGCTGATCGTGCTGCGCCTGCCGCAGTACCTCGTCTTCCGCGAGCTGGGTTGGCTGGACAGCTATCTGCCGCTGATCGTCCCGTCGGCCTTCGCCACCGACACCTTCTTCGTCTTCATGCTCGTGCAGTTCCTGCGCGGCATCCCGCGCGACATGGAAGAGGCCGCGCTGATCGACGGCTGCAACGCGCTGCAACTGCTCTGGCACATCATCGTGCCGCTGCTCAAGCCCGCCATCATCAGCGTCATCGTCTTCCAGTTCATCTGGACGATGAACGACTTCATGGGCCCGCTGATCTACCTCGCCTCGGTCGAGAAATACCCGGTCAGCCTGGCGCTCAAGATGAGCATTGGCGCCACCGAGGAGGTCGAATGGGCCAATGTCATCGCGATCTCGGTCGTCGCGCTGATCCCGTCCATCACGGTCTTCTTCGTCGCCCAGAAGCATTTCATCGAAGGCGCCACGTCCAGTGGCGTCAAAGGCTGAGATATGGCTGCGGTATCCCTGCGCAAGATCGAAAAGACCTACCCCAATGGTTTCAAGGCCGTGCACGGCGTCGACCTCGACGTGCGCGACGGTGAGTTCATGGTCTTTGTCGGCCCCTCGGGCTGTGCCAAGTCCACGCTGCTGCGCATGGTCGCCGGCCTGGAGTCCATCAGCGGCGGCGAGCTGGAGATCGGCGGCCGCACCGTCAACGACTTGCCGCCCAAGGCACGCGGCATCGCGATGGTGTTCCAGAACTACGCCCTCTACCCGCACATGACGGTCTACGACAACCTGGCCTTCGGGCTGAAGTTGGCCAAGACCCCGAAGGCGGAGCTGCAGCAACGCGTGCTGCATGCCGCCAAGCTGCTGGAGATGGAGCATCTGCTGACGCGCTACCCCAAGCAGCTGTCCGGCGGCCAGGCCCAGCGCGTGGCCGTGGGCCGCGCCATCGTCAAGAAGCCCGAGGTCTTCCTGTTCGACGAGCCGCTGTCCAACCTCGACGCCAAGCTGCGCGCGGCGATGCGCGTGCGCCTGACCGAGCTGCACCGGTCCCTGCGCGACGCCGGCCAGCCGGCCACCACCATCTACGTCACGCACGACCAGACCGAAGCCATGACCATGGGCGAACGCATCTGCGTGCTCAAGGCTGGCGTCATCCAGCAGGTCGACACGCCCACCGCGCTGTACGACCGCCCGGCCAATGCCTTCGTCGCCAGCTTCATCGGCTCGCCGGAGATGAACATCGCCAACGCGACGCTGAACGACGGCACCGTCACGCTGGGCAATGTGAGCCTGCCCTTGCCCGCCCGCCGCTTCAGGGCCACGGCCAATGGCGGCGTGCAGTTCGGCCTGCGCCCCGAGCACATCGGCCTCTCGGCCAAGCCGGGCAGCATCGCCGTGCAGGGCACGCTGAAGTTCTGCGAGAACATGGGCGCCGAAGTCTTCACCTACTTCGATGTCGGCGGCGTGGCCTTCAGCGCGCGCGTCCCGGCCGAAGAAGGCATCGCCCTGACCACGTTGCGACGCGGTACCTCGCTGACCTTCCACTTCCAGATGAGCCATGCCCATCTGTTCGCCGTGGGCGACGACGGCCCGAGCCTGCTGGCATGAGCCTGAGCCGCCGCGCCGTCATCGCCAGCGCCAGCGCGCTGGCCGCGCCCTTCGTCCATGCGCAGAGCCAGCCCGTGCTGCGCTTCGCCTGGTGGGGTGGTGCCGGCCGCCACCAGGCCACGCTGGCCGCGCTGAAGGTCTTCGAGCAGCGCTACGGCGTGCGCGTGAAGGCCGAGTACATGGGCTTCGCCGGCTATCTGGAGCGCCTGACCACGCAGATCGCCGGCCGCTCCGAGCCCGACCTCATGCAGATCAACTGGGCGTGGATGGCCATGTTTAGCAAGCGCGGCAACGGCTTCACCGATCTGAACGGCCTGACCCAGCACCTGGCGCTCGACCAGTTCACCGAGGACGACCTCGCTTACGGCCGTGTGCAAGGCAAGCTCAACGCGCTGCCCACGTCGTTCACCGCCCGCGTCTTGCTGTGGAACCAGACCGCCTTCGGCCGCGCCGGCATCAAGCTGCCCGAGACCTGGGACGAGTTCTTCGCCACCGGCCCCACCTTCCGCGCCCGCCTGGGCGATGGCGCCTACCCGATGGACGGCGAGCTCTACGACATGATCCTGCTGTCGCAGAGCTACATCCAGCAGAAGCACGGCATGCCCTTCGTCGATCCCGCCAGGCCGCGAGTGGCGATGAGCCCCGCCGCCACGCTGGAATGGGTGCAGTTCTACAAGCGCCTCATCGCTCAGCATGTGGCCACGCCGCTGCCGCTGCGCGCCAGCCTGGGCGGTGCCGAGAAACCCACCGAGCAGCAGCCCGACTGGGTGGCCGGCCACTGGGCGGGCACCTACACCTGGGACTCCATCATCGGCCTGCGCAGCTCCACACTGGCGCCGGGCGAGAAGCTGGCGCTGGGACCCTTCCCAATGCTTGCCGGCGCCAAGGACAGCGGCCTGTTCGGCCGGCCCACGGTCATGTACGCCGTTGGCCGCAACAGCAAGCAGGCCGAGCTGGCCGCCAAGCTGATGAACTTCCTGCTGACCGACGCCGAGGCCGCGCGTATTCTTGGCCGCACCCGCGGCCTGCCGAGCGCCAGGAGTGCGCTCGCCGTGCTGCAGAGGGCCGGCGGCCTGCCTCCGCTCGAACTCGCTGCGCACGCCCAGATCCAGGCCCAGCGCGACGCCGGCCGGCTCATCCGCCCAGCGCCCTTGTTCGAGCACGCCCGCTTCCATAAATTCATGCGCGAGGTCTTCGAGACCGTCGCCTACAACAAGTCCACCGACGCCGAGGCGGCCCACCGCCTCGTCGATGAAGGCAACGCCCTGTTGCAGAGGATCCACTGATGAAAAGTACTGAACGCAAATTTGAATTCCTCACCCGTGAGGACCCCGACACCGGCGCCCGCGTCACGCGCCTGACGCCGCCCGATGTCACCTGCCATCGCAACTACTTCTATCAGAAGTGCTTCACGAACGATGGCCGCAAGCTGATCTTCGGCGGCGAGTTCGGCCCCAACCCCAGCCCGAACTGGAACTACCACCTGCTGGACCTCGACACCCAGCGCTGCGTGCAGCTCACCGACGGCATGGGCGAGAACACCTTCGGCGGCTTCTTGAGCCCCGACGACAAGCACCTCTACTTCGTGCGTGACAAGCGCAAGTTCATCCGCCTGGACCTGGCCACACTGCAGGAGGAAGTCCTCTACGTCGTGCCCGACGCCTGGGTGGGCTATGGCACCTGGGTGAGCAACAGCGCCTGCACCAAGATCGTCGGCATCGAGATCGCGGCCGACGACTGGTTCCCGCTGAACACCTGGCAGAAGTTCAACGAGATGTTCCACAAGCGGCCGCTGTGCCGCCTGTTCAGCGTCGACCTGGCGACGGGCAAACGCACCGTCATCCTGGAGCAGCGCGGCTGGCTGGGCCACCCGCAGTACCGCCCCTTCGACGACAACACTGTCGCCTACTGCCACGAAGGCCCGCACGACCTCATCGACGCACGCATGTGGTTCATCGACGAGAACGGCACGAACCGCCGCTGCGGCAAGGAACACCTGGACGGCGAAAGCTGCACGCACGAGTTCTGGGTGCCGGATGGCAGCGCCATGATCTACGTCAGCTACAACGAGAAGTCGCCCGAGCGCTGGATCTACAGCCTGGACCCGGTCACGCTGGAGAACAAGCTGCTGACGGCCATGCCGCAGTGCTCGCACCTGATGAGCAACCACGACGGCACGCTGATCGTCGGCGATGGCGTGGGCAAGGTCAGCCATGACAGCACGGCCAGCAACGCGATGCTGGTGGGCGACCCCTACCTGCACCTGTTCGACCTGAAGGCCGGCACGACCCGCACCATCGCAAGGCACGACAGCGGCTGGGACGTCTACAAGGACGACCGCCAGGTCACGCACCCCCATCCCAGCTTCACGCCGGACAACAAGCAGGTGCTGTTCAGCTGCGACAAGGAGCGCGCGAACGGCGTCGAGCCCGCGCTCTACTTGGCCGACCTGTGAAGCTCCTGCTCGCGCTGGCCCTCGGACTGGCCACGTGCGTGAGCCAGGCGCAGACCCGCCCGCAACTGAACGCCGTGCAGGCGGCGGCCCACACCATCGCCGCCTACCTCGGCGACTGGCAGCCGGCACCGCTGGCCGACCTCAGCGCCGCGCCGCCAGACTTCGTCGTCAAACCTGGCGAGTCCGTCCAGGCCGCCATCGACAAGGTGCCCGCTGACGGAGCCAAACGCTGGGTCATCCACATCCAGCCCGGCACCTACCGCGGCCCCCTGTGCATCAAGGACAAGGCACCGCTGTCGCTGATCGGCTCGGCCCTGGACGCCGCCGCCGTCGTGCTGGTGGACAACCGCTTCTCCGGCAAGCCCAAGGGCGAGAACGAGCCCGCCCACCCCTGCTTTCCCGAACTGGGCAAGGCGACCATCGGCACCAGCGGCAGCACCAGCATGCTGGTGCAGAGCAACGACGTGCAGCTCATCTCATTGACCGTCGCCAACGATGCAATGGACGGCGTGCGCCGCGGCGAGGCCTACCCGGCCGGCGTGGGCGAAGGCGGCGGCGCGCAGGCCGTGGCGCTGACGCTGACCGGCGACCGCATCCAGCTCGACACCGTGCGTTTGCTGAGCCACCAGGACACGCTCTACGTCAAGCGTCCGAATCCGAACCAACCGGCCCGCCAGCTGATCCGCCACAGCCTCATCGCCGGCGACGTGGACTTCATCTTCGGCAGCGCCACGCTGGTCATCGACCACAGCACCATCCTGACCCGCGCCAACCGCCGCAAGCCCGGCAACGGCGGCATCATCCTCGCACCCAGCACCCTGCCCACCTCGACCCAAGGCTTCCTGGTCACGCACAGCCGCATCGTCGGCGAGCCCGGCATCGCTCCCGGCAGCACGGCGCTGGGCCGCGCCTGGGACGCCGGCGTGAAGGCCGGCACCTGGGTCGCCGGCACCAGCCCCGACGGCATGGCCGTCGTGCGCGACAGCGAGATCGGCGCGCATGTGGGCAACTGGTCGGCCAGCACCTCGCGCCGCCCGCCTGATGCCACCCGCCTGACCGAATTCAACAACCGCCAGCCATGAGCATCACCCGCCGCGACCTCCTCGCCCTCGCCACCCTGCCGGCATTGACCGGCTGCGCCACCACCACGCCGCCCGCCACGGAAAGCCCCCTGGGCTGGGCCGCTGTCGGCGCCACGACCGGCGGCGCCAAGGCCATTCCCGAGCACATCTTCGACGTGCACGACCGCGCCGGCCTGAACGCAGCGCTGCGCCTGGGCGACAAGCCCAAAATCATCCGCATCCACAAGCTGATCGACCTCTGCCCGGGCGGCGTCGAGGCCTTCCGCGACCCCGAGTTCAGCTTCGACGCCTTCGACCGCGCGTTCGATCCCGCCACCTGGGGCCGCGACGACCCCAAGGGCCCGCTGGAAGACGCCCGCAAGCGCTCGGAGAAGCGCCAGGCCGAGGTGTCCATCGTGCGCCTGCCCTCCAACACGACGCTGCTGGGCGCCGCACCCGGCGCAGGCTTCGAGCACGGCATGGTGCTGCTGGAGAAGGTCAGCAACATCGTCATCCGCGACTTGCGCTTCTCCGACGCATACGACCACTTCCCCGCCTGGGAGCCGCGCGACAACGGGCACGGCGAGTGGAACTCGGAATACGACGCGCTGTCCCTGCGCGGCGCCGACCGCGTGTGGGTGGACCACTGCCTGTTCGACGACGGCCGCCACCCCGACAAGCTCGAACCCATCCGCCTGGGCCAGCGCGTGCAGCACCACGACGGCCTGCTCGACATCACCAACGGCAGCGACCTCGTCACCGTGTCCTGGTGCCGCCTCCAGGCCCATGACAAGACCATGCTGATCGGCAGCAGCGACACCCGCACCAGCGACGACGGCAAGCTGCGCGTGACGCTGCACCACAACCACTTCAACGGCTGCAAGGAGCGCACGCCACGGGTGCGCTTCGGCCGCGTGCATGTGGTGGCCAACCTGTTCAGCGCCGACCGCGCCGAGGACTTCGGCTATTCGCTGGGCATAGGAATGCAGTCGCGCATCGTCAGCGAGTCCAACAGCTGGGAGCTGCCGGCCGGCATCCAGCCCCAGCAACTGATACGCGTCCTCAAGGGCAGCACCTTCGTCGACCGCGGCAGCCGCCTGAACGGCCGCCCGGTGGATCTGCAGCAAGGGCTGTCGGCCGATGTCGGCTGGCGGCCGGAGGACGCCTACGACACCACCGCATTGCGACCGGCCGACCCCAATCGACTTGTTGAGCAAATCCGCACTGCCGCAGGGCCACGGCTGGCCTGAGTCAGAATCCGCCTCTGGAAATCCCGAAACAAGCGCCCGAAAGAATCAAAACGATGGACGAAGACATTGGCGATTCAAAGCAACCCGAATCGGTTGCGGCGGTACTCAAGGTGTTCGCCATCCTGAATGCGCTGGGCGAACGCAGTGATATCGGTATCACGGACCTGTCCGTGCGCCTGGCCATGCCCAAAGCAACGGTCTACCGCTTCCTGCAGACGATGAAAAGCCTGGGCTATGTACGCCAGGAGGCCGATAGCGAACGCTACGGCCTGGCCATGCGCATGTTCGAGATCGGTGCCAAGGCCCTGCCCTCGCCCGACCTGGTGGACCTGGCCAAGCACCCCATGCAGATGCTGGCCGACGCCACCGGCGAGACGGTCCACCTGGGCAGCCTCATCGACAGCGAGATCATCTACATCCACAAGGTGGACTCGCGCCACATGCTGGGCATGTACTCGCGCGTCGGTCGCCGTGCGCCGCTGCACTGCACGGCCATCGGCAAGGTGCTGCTGGCCTGGGAACACCCCGAGCGCCGCGATCGCATCCTGGACGGCGCCGAGTTCAAGCGCTTTCGCGACAAGACCATCACCGAGCGCCCGGCCTTCCTGGCCGAGCTGGCGACGGTCAAGGCGCAGGGCTTCGGCGAGGACCGCGAGGAATTCGACGACCACATCCGCTGCCTGGGCGTGCCCATCTTCGACCGCCTGGGCCAGCCCATCGCCGGCATGAGCGTGTCCTTCCCGACCTTCCGCTTCGACGTCGCCAAGGCGCCGGAGTACGTCAAGATGCTGCAGGCCGCCAGTCGCGACATCTCCGCGAAGCTGGGCTGCACCAATTACCCCATCAAAGACGTGGCCTGAAGCCGCGCCCCTAGAACGCTGTCGCCCCAGGGACGCGCGCGTCCCGGCTCGCGGTGCTTCAATGCCGGCTGTTGTGTAAACAGGCAGCCGCCATGACCCAGACCAATCGCCAGATCGTCCTCGCCGCCCGCCCCAAGGGCGAGGTCACGCCCGACAACTTCCGCCTCGTCGAGGCAGAACTGAGCCCCCTGGCCGACGGCCAGGTTCGCGTGCGCAACCACTTCCTCAGCCTGGACCCGTACATGCGCGGCCGCATGAACGAGAGCAAGAGCTACGCGGCGTCGCAGCCGCTGGACGAGGTCATGATCGGCGGCACGGTCGGTGAAGTCGTCGAGTCGAAGAACGCGCATTTCACCGTCGGCGACAAAGTCGTCGGCATGGGCGGCTGGCAGGAGTTCCAGACCGTCGACGCCAACCAGCGCGGCGTGCTGCAGAAGGTCGACACCACCCACATCCCCCTGTCCGCCTATCTCGGCCCCGTCGGCATGCCCGGCGTGACGGCCTGGTACGGCCTGGTGAAGATCATCAATCCCAAGGCCGGCGAGACGGTCGTCGTCAGCGCCGCCAGCGGTGCGGTCGGCTCGGTGGTGGGCCAGCTCGCCAAGGCGCGCGGCTGCCGCGCGGTGGGCCTGGCCGGCGGCGCGGACAAGTGCCGTTATGTTGTCGAGGAACTGGGCTTCGACGCCTGCATCGATTACAAGCAGCATGCCGACGTGCGGTCCCTTTCCGCTGCGCTGAAGGCCGAGTGCCCGAGCGGCATCGACGGCTACTTCGAGAACGTCGGCGGCATGATCCTGGACGCCGTGCTGCTGCGCGCCAACGCCTTCAGCCGCATCGCCATGTGCGGCATGATCTCCGGCTACGACGGCCAACCCATCCCGATGGCGGCGCCCCAGCTCATCCTCGTCAACCGCATGAAGATCGAGGGCTTCATCGTCTCCGAGCACATGGAAGTCTGGCCCGAGGCGCTGAAGGAAGTGGGCGGCCTCGTCGCCACGGGCAAGCTCAAGTACCGCGAGTCCGTTGCCGACGGCATCGCCGCAGCGCCCGAGGCCTTCATCGGCCTGCTCAAGGGCAGGAACTTCGGCAAACAATTGGTGAAGCTCGTTTGATCCGCTGGACCTGCCTGCGCTTTGACGAACTGAGCGTCCGGCAGCTCTACGACGTACTGGCGCTGCGCTCCCAGGTCTTCGTTGTCGAGCAGAACTGCGTGTTCCTTGACATCGACGGCCTGGACCCGCTAACGCTGCACCTGCTCGGCAGCGCAGATGACGGTGCACTGAAGGCCTATGCGCGGCTGATCCCGCCCGGCCTGAAGGCGCCGGACGCCCTCATTGGCCGCGTCGTCACCCCGCCCGCCGCGCGTGGCGGCGGCACGGGCCGCCTGCTGATGGCCGAGGCCGTCGCGCAGTGCGAGCGCCTGTGGCCCGGGCATGCCACCACGTTGCACGCGCAGGCGCATCTGGAACGCTTCTACGGCAGCTTCGGTTTCTCGCCTATCGGCGATCAATACATGGAAGACGGCATCCCTCACCAAGAGATGCGCAAGGAAAAATCCGCATGACCAAACAGACCGCCGTCATCACCGGCGCCGGCTCCGGCTTCGGCCTGGAAACCGCCCGCCTCGCCGCCGCACGCGGCATGAACCTCGTCCTCGTCGACGTGCAGGCCGATGCGCTTGAAAAGGCGGCCGCCGAGTTCGGCAACGTCGAGGTGCTGTCCCGCGTCGTCGACGTTGCCAAGGCCGAGCCCATGCAGGCGCTGGCGGATGCCGTACAGGAACGCTTCGGCGCGCCCCACTTCGTCTTTAACAACGCCGGCGTCGGCTCGGGCGGCCTGATCTGGGAGAACACGCTCGCCGACTGGGAATGGGTGCTGGGCGTCAACCTGATGGGCGTCGTGCACGGCGTGCGCCTGTTCACGCCCATGATGCTGGCCGCAGCCAAGGCCGACCCGGCCTACTCGGGCCACATCGTCAACACCGCCTCCATGGCCGGCATGCTGAACCCGCCCAACATGGGCGTCTACAACGTGTCCAAGCACGCCGTGGTGTCGCTGAGCGAGACGCTGTACCAGGACCTGTCGCTGGTGACGGACCAGGTCCACGCCTCGGTGCTCTGCCCCTTCTTCGTGCCCACCGGCATCAGCCAGAGCCACCGCAACCGGCCGAGCGAATTCGCCAGCGCCAAGCCGACCAAGAGCCAGCTCATCTCCCAGGCCCAGACCGACAAGGCGGTGTCCTCCGGCAAGCTGACGGCGGCCGACGTGGCGGCCCTGGTGTTCGACGCCATCGACCACAACAAGTTCTACATCTTCAGCCACCCGCAGGCCCTGGCCGGCGTGCAGACGCGGCTGGAAGACGTGATGCTGCAGCGCAACCCCACTGATGCCTTCGTCGACCGGCCCGAGATCGGCGTGGGGCTGCGAGCCAAGCTCAGGGCCGACTAGGGGGCGGAGACAATCGGGGCATGAGTTCCCCGATTCCGAATGACTCCGTCGCCATCATCGGCGGCGGCCCCGCCGGCCTGATGGCCGCCGAGGTGCTGGCCGCCGCCGGCCACGCCGTCACCGTCTACGACGCCAAGCCCAGCGTCGGCCGCAAGTTCCTGCTGGCCGGCAAGGGCGGGCTCAACCTGACCCACTCCGAGCCCTTCGAGCCCTTCCTGGGCCGCTTTGGCGAGCGGGCCGCGCAGATAGCCCCTCTGCTGCGCAGCTTCGACGGCGAAGCGCTGCGCGACTGGGCCGCAGGACTGGGCATAGAAACCTTTGTCGGCACCTCGGGCCGCGTCTTCCCCAAAGACCTCAAAGCCGCGCCGCTGCTGCGCGCCTGGCTGCACCGCCTGCGCGCGGCCGGCGTGAAGTTCGCCATGCGACATCGCTGGACCGGTTGGGCGGATGACGGAGCGCTGCGCTTCGACACCCCCGAAAACGAACGATTCGTCACGCCCAGCGCGACACTGCTGGCGCTGGGCGGCGCCTCCTGGCCGCAACTGGGGTCCGACGGTGCCTGGGCACCGTGGCTCGCAGCGCGTGGTGTGGACGTCGCGCCGCTGCTGCCGGCCAACTGCGGCTTCGACATCGGCACCACCGCCGCCCATGCGAGCGGCCCCGGCTGGAGCGAGCGCTTCGCCGCCGAGTTCGCCGGCCAGCCGATCAAGCCCGTCGCCCTGGAAACCGAAGGCTTTGCCTACCGCGCCGGCGAGTTCGTCATCACGGCGACCGGCATCGAAGGCTCCCTCGTCTACGCCGCCAGCGCTGCGCTGCGCGAGCAGATCGGTCGCACGGGCTCAGCCACGCTGCACCTCGACCTGCTGCCCCAACTCGCAGCCGAGCGCGTGCTCGCCGAAGTGAAGCACGCGCGCGGCAGCCGCTCACTGTCGTCGCACCTGAAGAGCCGCCTGCACCTGAACCCACTCAAGCTCGGCCTGCTGCACGAGCTGCTGACGCGCGAGCAGATGCTGGACGCGCCCACGCTGGCTGCAGCGCTCAAGCACCTGCCGCTGACGCTGCACGCGCCCCGCCCCGTGGCCGAGGCCATCAGCACGGCGGGTGGCGTGCGCTTCGAGGCGCTGACCGAAGGGCTGATGCTCAGCGCCCTGCCCGGCATCTTCTGCGCCGGCGAGATGCTGGACTGGGAGGCGCCGACCGGCGGCTACCTGCTCACGGCCAGCATCGCCAGCGGCCGCGCGGCGGCGCAGGGGCTGGCGCACTGGCTGTCCGATCAGGGCTGAGCGCCGTCAAAGGCGGAGAACGCGGGCGCCGTCCATCCCCTAGCCCACAGTGCCGATTTCACCGCGCCTGGCTGGCCGGTGTTCCTAGACTGCGGCGTCGCCACTTCTGCGCTGTTCGCATGCCTGCCCTTCGCTTCACCGCCCTGGCCCTGAGCCTGATTGCCGCCTTCGTTCACTCGCCCGCCGCGGCAGATGCCACGCCTTCGCCGCTGCAACTGGGCGCGCCGAACATCTCCAACCTCTATGGGCTCGAACTCAACCAGTGGTACGTGTTCGCGAACCGGGTCACGGCCGGCACGATCATTGACGGCCAGCTCACCGAGCAGAGCGACTCCAAGGTCGTGCCGACGGGCGCCGATCTGAGCCTGCGCGTAGAGGATTCGCACGCCGCCGGCAGCAAGCTCGCCTCGGCGATGGCCCGGGTGTCGCCCACCAGCATCGGCGCATCGGCGTCGGCACGCGACCCGCTCAACCCGCTGGGCGCGGGGACGGCCGCCGTCAGCTACTCGACCGTGACCTACTTCGCGCTGCTGGACCAGGATGCCAGCTTCAAGTTCGACCTCAAGCTTGACGGCCAGTTGCACCGGCTCGGCGACGCCATGGCGCCCGACATCTCGGGTGCAGCGGTTGCCGCGCTGGCTTACGGCTCGCATGCCAACTACACCGGCGAAAAGTCGAGCGCCGCGTTTCTGGCAGCCGGGCTCGATCTCGACTCAGGAAGCGAGACCTTGATCCAGCAACTGAGCAGACTGAAGTCCAGCACCCAGACCCATCTGGACGTTTTCGGTGCCCAGACCACTCCGGTCAACACCTGGGTCGACGTCGACACGACGCTGCACGTGACCGCGCAAGGGACGCAACAGAACTGCGAGAAGCCGATCTCGCCGGCCTGCGGTCGCTACTTCTACTTCTTCAGCGTGCTGCTGTTCAATGGTGCCCAGAACGGCGGCCTCGCCGACTTCTCGCACACGCTGGAAGTCACCAGCGTGTCCGTCGACGGCGCCGCGGCCCAACCCTTCGGCGCCATCTCGGCCGTGCCCGAGCCCGCCACGGCGCCCATGCTGGCGCTAGGCGTCGCGGGCCTGCTGGGCGTCGCCGCGCGCCGCCGCCTGCGCCTCTGATCAAGGGCGGCGGGCTGCGGGCCGCGGGCGACTGTCCAGCTGGCCCGCAGCTCTGGGCCAGCCGCGCGAGCGCCCACGGAGATCGTGCAGCACGCCTGGCAGGGCCTGGAAAACCCGTGTGGGAAAATCATGGGCTTTTTCGCCCGCAGCCCGAGCCCGTTTTGAGCCAATTGATCACCCAATCGATCGTCCACCAGATTGCCGCCGAGCTGAAGGTTCGGCCCGCCCAGGTGCAGGCCGCCGTCGACCTGCTGGACGGCGGGGCCACCGTGCCCTTCATCGCCCGCTACCGCAAGGAGGCCACCGACGGCCTGGACGACATCCAGCTGCGCGAGCTGGATGTGCGCCTCATCTATCTGCGCGAGCTGGCGGACCGCCGCGAGGCGGTGCTCAAGTCCATCGCCGAGCAGGGCAAGCTGACGCCTGAACTGGAGGCCGCCATCCGCACGGCGCCAACCAAGCAGGAGCTCGAAGACCTCTACCTGCCCTACAAGGTCAAGCGCCGCACCAAGGGACTCATCGCCCGTGAGGCGGGGCTGGAACCGCTGGCGGACAAGCTGTTCGCCAACCCGTCGCTGGAGCCACTGGTTGAAGCCGCATCGTTCATCAATGCCGACGCCGGTTTTGCCGACGCCCATGCCGTGCTGGACGGCGTGCGCGACCTGCTGGCCGAGCGCTGGGCCGAGGACGCCCTGCTAGTGGGCAAGCTGCGCGAGTGGCTGTGGGATGTAGGCCTGTTCCAAAGCAAGCTGATGGACGGCAAGAGCCCGGACGCGCCGGACAACGCCAAGTTCCGCGATTACTTCGACTACGCCGAATCCATCAAGACGGTGCCCTCGCACCGCGCGCTGGCCGTCTTCCGAGGCCGCACGCTGGAGTTGCTGGACGCCAAGCTGGTGCTGGACGAAGAAGTGGTCGCCGGCCAGCCCACGCTGGCCGAAGGCCGCATCGCGAGCCACCTGGGCTGGCGCCACGCCAACCGCCCGGGCGACGCACTGATCCGCAAGACCGTCGGCTGGACCTGGAAGGTCAAGCTCTCGCTGAGCCTGGAGCGCGACCTGTTCGCCCGCCTGCGGGAGTCAGCCGAGGCCACCGCCATCAAGGTGTTTGCTGAGAACCTGCGCGACCTGCTGCTGGCCGCGCCCGCCGGCAAGCGCGTCGTCATGGGGCTGGACCCGGGCATCCGCACCGGCGTGAAGGTGGCCGTCGTCTCCGACACCGGCCGCGTGCTGGACACCTCCACCGTCTACCCGCACGAGCCCCGCCGCGACTGGGATGGCAGCCTGCACACGCTGGCCAAGCTGTGCGCCACGCATGGCGTCAACCTGATTGCCATCGGCAACGGCACGGCGAGCCGCGAGACCGACAAGCTGGCCGGCGAGCTGATCAAGAAGCTGCAGGCGCTGGATGCCAACGTCAAGATCGAGCGGGTCGTCGTCAGCGAAGCCGGTGCGTCGGTCTACTCGGCGTCGGAGTTCGCCTCCAAGGAATTGCCCGATCTGGACGTGAGCCTGCGTGGCGCCGTGTCCATCGCCCGCCGCCTGCAGGACCCGCTGGCCGAGCTGGTCAAGATCGACCCCAAGAGCATCGGCGTCGGCCAGTACCAGCACGATGTCAACCAGAGCGAGATGGCACGCACGCTGGACGCCGTCGTCGAGGACTGCGTGAACAAGGTGGGCGTGGACCTGAACACCGCCTCACAGGCGCTGCTGGCCAAGGTCTCCGGCCTGTCGGCGTCGGTCGCCAGCAGCATCGTGCGCTGGCGCGACGCCAACGGCGCCTTTCGCAACCGCCAGCAGCTGCTGGACGTGACCGGCCTGGGCCCCAAGACCTTCGAGCAGGCCGCCGGCTTCTTGCGCATCCACGGCGGCGACAACCCGCTGGACTTCAGCGGCGTCCACCCCGAGACCTACCCGCTGGTCGAGAAGGCGCTCACCCTCCTCAAGCGCCCGGCCGCCGACATCATTGGCCGCAGCGAAGTGCTGCGCACGCTCAAGCCCGAGCTGCTGGCCGACGAGAAGTTCGGTCTCATCACCGTCAAGGACGTGCTGGCCGAGCTGGAGAAACCAGGCCGCGACCCGCGCCCCGACTTCAAGGTCGCACGCTTCAACGACGGCGTCGAGGACGTCAAGGACTTGCAGCCCGGCATGCTGCTGGAAGGCACGGTCAGTAACGTGGCGCAGTTCGGCGCCTTCGTCGACCTAGGCGTGCACCAGGATGGCCTCATYCACGTCAGCCAGTTGGCCAACAAGTTCGTCAGCGATGCGCGCGAGATCGTCAAGACCGGCGACATCGTCAAGGTCAAGGTGCTGGAGGTCGACCTGGCCCGACAGCGCATCTCGCTGACGATGAAGCTGGACGCGCAGGCGCCGCGTGGCCCCAAGCAGGACAACGCCTTCCGCCCCGCCGCCCGCAACGAGCGGCCCGGCGCTGGCTCGCGCCCTTCGCATGACCAGCAGCCGGCCGGCGGCAACGCCATGGCCTCGGCCTTTGCCAAGCTCAAGCGCTGACCTTCGTCATTGACACGCAGCGCTGCCAACATCCTGCCCGCACCCCTGGCCGTCGATTGACGCACCGCAAATCGCAGCTGGTCGCAGGCCAACTGCATCGCGTCATCGCCGCGGCTATGGTCCGCGCCGCACTGAACATCCGGAGTACCTCTTGAAAACCCCCGCCCTCGCCTCGCTGCTCCTGCTTTATCCGGCCCTCGTCCTGGCCCAGCAGGACGTCGACCGCGCCGCCACCTCGCCCTCGCCCGGCAACCAGCTCGAACGCGTCGAAGTGCGCCGCACGCTGAACGACACCGACCTGCGCCGCCGCGAGCCCGTGGCCAAGCAGCTCTACGGCCGCGAGGAGCTGGACAAATACGGCGACACCCAGCTGAGCGATGTGCTCAAGCGCCTGCCCGGTATCAACGTCTCCGGCGGCCAGCTGCGCATGCGCGGCCTGGGCGGCGCCTACACGCAGATCCTCGTCAACGGCGAACCCGCGCCCCCGGGCTTCAGCCTGGACAACCTGAACCCCGCCCAGGTCGAGCGCCTGGAAGTGACCAAGGCCCCGACGGCTGACCAGAGCGCCCAGGCCATCGCCGGCACGCTCAACATCATCCTGAAGGACGCCCCGCGCGTCGTGCAGAAGGACCTGCGCCTGGGCCTGGCCTATGCGAGCGAGAAGCCCGTCATCAACGCCGGCTTCACCTACGGCGACCGCATCGTCGGCGGCGTCGGCTTCGTGCTGCCGATCTCGGTCTACAACTGGAACTTCGTCAACGAGACCGACAGCGAGCGCCTGCGCGACGGCGGCCTGACGCGCCTCAGCGGTTCGGGCCGAGATCGCAACCACGGCACGGGCTTCAACATGTCGCCGCGCCYGAACTGGAAGCTCGGCGACGACGAGACGCTGTCGCTGCAGGGCTTCTTCGTACAGAACCGCTTCCGCACCGAGGGCGAAAACACCACGCAGGAAGTCTTCTTCGACCCCATCAAGAGCGTGCGGCCCATCAGCGTGCTCGACACCACGCGCAACCGCGGCACCTTCTCCGCCAACCGCATCAACCTGCAATACAACAACCGCTTCGGTGAGGACCGCCGCATCGAACTGCGTGCCGGCACCGGCAGCGGCGGCGCCGATTTCAACTTCGACTTCTTCGGCCGCAACGCGGCGGGCACGCCGGTCATCGAGCGCATCACCACCGGCGACAACCGCAACCGCAACACCACGCTGGGCGGCAAATACAGCCAGTACGCCGGCGAAGCGCACACCGTGACGGTGGGCAGCGAGATCGAACGCCGCACCCGCGACGAGACGCGCAGCACCGTGGAGATCGATCCGGGCACCGGCCTGGTCCGCCCCTTGCTGCCCGGCCTGGAAGGCCAGCCCTTCAACGCCACCATCACCCGCACGGCCTTCTATGCCCAGGACGAGTGGGAGATCAACAAGCAGTGGTCGGCCTACTTCGGCGTGCGCCACGAGCAGATCAAGACGGTCAGCCAGGGCGTGGGTAGCGAGTTCAACAGCACCAGCAAGGTCACCACGCCGCTGCTGCACCTGAACTTCAAGCCCGACCCCAAGGCCCGCGACATGGTGCGCGCCAGCCTGACGCGCAGCTACAAGGCCGCGGACGTGCAGCAGCTGATCGCCCGCCCGAGCATCAACACCGACTACCCGGCGATCGGCTCCGGCGCACGCGAGAACACGCAGTCCGCGCCCGACCGCATCGGCAACCCCAACCTGCAGCCCGAGCTGGCAACAGGCCTGGACATCGCCTGGGAAAACTACCTGCCCGCCGGCGGCATGGTGTCGGTCGGCCTGTTCCAGCGCCGCATCACCGGCCTGGTGCGCAACTCGCTCGTCAAGGAAAACAGCGTCAGCTGGTCGACCGTGCCGCGCTGGGTCGCCAAGCCCATCAACCTCAGCAAGGCGACGACGCAGGGTCTGGAACTCGAAGTGAAGGGCCGCGCCGGTGAGCTCTTCCCCAGCCTGTTCGAGCCGACGACGGCGCTGAGCATGCGCGCGTCGCTGAACATCTATCGCTCCACGGTCGCCGATATCGTCGGCCCGAACAACCGCCTGGAGGGCCAGCAGCCCTGGCAGTTCAATTTCGGCGCCGATTACCGCATGAAGAGCCTGCCGATCAGCATGGGCTTCAGCGCCCAGATCGCGCCCGACTTCGACGTGCAGCAGACCAACCTGGTCAGCCAGGAAACGCTGGCCAGCCGCTCGGTCGACGCGTTCGCGATGATGCAGGTGAGCAAGCAGGACGGCGTGCGCCTCAGCGTCAACGGGCTGTTCCAACCCAGGCAGGGCAACTACGTCACCTACGCGGGCCTGCCCGACTACGCGCTGAACGAGCGCAAGCCCGTGCCCTGGTGGTCGGTGAACTGGGAACACAAGTTCTGATGCCGTCGGCCTTGCAGGTCTACGCCGGCCCGGCCGCGAAAGCGCGGCTGGCCGAGCGGGGCCTGCGGGCCGAAGACGTCGGCCTGATTCCTGCGGCGGCTGGCGGCCCCAAGGGACTGATCCTCAACGGGCTGGACCGCTTCATCTTCGGCGACTGGCTGCCGCAGAGCCGCCAGACCGTCCACCTCGTCGGCGCCAGCATCGGCGCCTGGCGCATGGCCACCACGGCGCTGGCCCACCGCGACGTGGCCACCGCCTTCGACACCATGGCCGAGGCCTATGTGACGCAGGAATACGACGTGCTGCCCGGCGACAAGCGCCCGCGCCCCGAGGGCGTCAGCCAGCGCTTCGGTGAGATCCTGGGCGAGATCTTCCAGGGCCGGGAGGAGGACGTGCTGGCCCACCCGCGCTTTCGCCTGCACGTCATCACGTCGCGTGGGCAGAACAAGGGCTTGGGCCTGCTGGCGCGCGAAGGCAAGCTGCGCACGCCAATGGGTTACCTAGGCGCATTCGCCGCGAATGCCGTGTCGCGCCCGCTGCTGGGCCGCTTCCTGGAGCGCGTCGTCTTCTCCGATCCGCGCGACCGCCTGCCGCTGAAGCTGAACGACTTCACGACCCGCGAGGTGCATCTCTCTCGCGCCAACCTGCGTGGCGCGCTGCTGGCCAGCTGCTCCATCCCCTTCTGGCTGCGCGCCCAGCACGACCTGCCCGGCGCGCCGCGCGGCGCCTACTGGGACGGCGGCATCACCGACTACCACCTGCACCTGGACTACCGCGCGCTGCAGTCGTCCGGCGCACCGCTGGTGCTCTATCCGCACTTCCAGCGCCAGGTCGTGCCCGGCTGGCTGGACAAGGCCTTGAAGCACCGGCATCGCTCGACGGCCTTTCTCGACAACGTCGTACTGCTATGCCCCTCGCCCGAGTGGATCGCCCAGTTGCCCGGCGCCAAGCTGCCCGACCGCAACGACTTCATGACGCTGGACGCCGAAGAGCGCCGCCGCCGCTGGCGCATCGCCGTGGCCGAGAGCCAGCGCCTCGCCGACGAGTTCGCGGCGCTGACACAGCGCAACACCGTTGCCGCGTTGAGCCTCTAGAATTGTCGCTCCCTCCCATCACAAGAGCGAGAAAGGCACCCTGGTTATGACACCGCGAACTACGACCACCTTCACCGGTACCTAGTCGGCCGCGGCTCGTCACACCAGTCCTTTTCGGACTTCACCAATCAAGCGCGGCAAGTGGCCGCGCTTTTTTGTTTTCGCCCTTTCTCCGCGCTCTGGAGCACCCCCATGATTTCGATTCAACTCCCCGACGGCTCCCGCCGTGAGTTCCCCGCCGCGCTGTCTGTCGGTGATGTAGCCGCCAGCATCGGCGCCGGCCTTGCCAAGGCCGCGCTCGGTGGCCGCGTCGACGGCAAGCTCGTCGACCTCAGCCATGTCATCAGCCAGGACGCCCAGCTCGCCATCGTCACCGACAAGGACGCCGACGGCCTGGAGCTGATCCGCCACTCAACGGCCCACTTGCTGGCCTATGCGGTCAAGTCGCTCTACCCCGACGCCCAGGTCACCATCGGCCCGGTCATCGAGAACGGCTTCTATTACGACTTTGCCTACAAGCGCCCCTTCACGCCCGACGACCTGGCCGCCATCGAAGCCAAGATGACCGACCTGGCGAAGAAGGACGAGCAGGTCTCGCGCCGCGTGCTGCCGCGCGACGAGGCCGTGGCGCACTTCAAGGCCATGGGCGAGGCCTACAAGGCCGAGATCATCGAGAGCATCCCGGCCGACCAGGACGTGTCGCTCTACAGCGAAGGCGCTTTCGAAGACCTGTGCCGCGGCCCGCACGTGCCCAGCACGGGCAAGCTCAAGCACTTCAAGCTGATGAAGGTGGCCGGCGCCTACTGGCGCGGCGACCATCGCAACGAGATGCTGCAACGCATCTACGGCACGGCCTGGGCGAGCAAGGACGACCTGCAGAAGTACCTCATCCGCCTGGAGGAAGCCGAGAAGCGCGACCACCGCAAGCTGGGCCGTGAGCTGGACCTGTTCCACATCGACGAGCACTCGCCGGGCACGGTGTTCTGGCACCCCAAGGGCTGGGCCGTCTGGCAGGAGGTGGAGCAGTACATGCGCCGCGTCTACCGCGAGAACGGTTACCTGGAGGTCAAGGGCCCGCAGATCCTCGACAAGGGCCTGTGGGAGAAGTCCGGCCACTGGGACAAGTACCGCGACAACATGTTCACGACCGAGTCGGAAAAGCGCGACTACGCGCTCAAGCCGATGAACTGCCCCGGCCACATCCTGATCTTCAACCAGGGCGTGAAGAGCTACCGCGACCTGCCGCTGCGCTTCGGCGAGTTCGGCCAATGCCACCGCAACGAGCCCACCGGCGGCCTGCACGGCATCATGCGCGTGCGCGGCTTCACGCAGGACGACGGCCACATCTTCTGCACCGACGACCAGATCCTGGACGAGTGCGCCGATTTCACAGCCCTCCTCAAGAAGGTCTACGCCGACTTCGGCTTCACCGACATCGTCTACAAGGTCGCCACGCGCCCGGCCGCCCGCATCGGCACGGACGAATACTGGGATCGGACCGAACAGGTGCTGATGGAGTCGCTGCGCCGCTCGGGCTGCGAGTTCGAGATCGCCCACGGCGAGGGCGCCTTCTACGCGCCCAAGATTGAATACGCGCTGAAGGATGCGCTGGGCCGCCAGTGGCAGTGCGGCACGATCCAGATCGATTCCAACATGCCGGAGCGCCTGGGCGCCGCCTTCGTCGACGAGGACAGCCAGCACAAGACGCCCGTCATGCTGCACCGCGCCATTGTCGGCAGCCTGGAGCGTTTCATCGGCATCCTGATCGAGCAACACGCCGGCGCGCTGCCCACTTGGCTCGCACCAACACAGGTCGTCGTGGCCAATATCACCGACGCGCAGGCCGATTACGTGTCTGAAATTGTGAAATCGCTGCAAAAACAAGGGCTTAGGGCCTCGGCGGATTTGCGCAACGAGAAGATCACCTATAAAATCCGCCAGCATTCAATGCAAAAGCTGCCGTACATCCTTGTCGTAGGCGACAAGGAAAAGGCGAATGGCAGCGTTGCGGTACGCGCCCGTGGCAACCAGGATCTCGGCGTGATGCCCCTGCAGGACTTCCTTAACCGGATCTCCGCAGACATCACCAACAAGGTCTGACCCAGCCTCTCGGGCGCGATTTATTTTGTTTGGGCCCTTCGCCTTGGGGCCCGCTGAAAGGTCTACACCATCGCTACGTTTGCCGACCGTCGTGCGATTCCGGAGCGCAAGCACCGGTTGAACCGCGAAATCATGGCTCCCGAAGTCCGTCTGAACGGCCCCGAGAACGAACCCATCGGCGTCGTCAGCATCCAGGAAGCCCTGCGTATGGCGGGCGACATGGATGTGGACTTGGTCGAGATTTCCCCCACGGCCAATCCGCCGGTCTGCCGGCTGATGGACTACGGGAAGTTCAAGTACATCGAGCAGAAGCGCGCTGCCGAGGCCAAGTCCAAGCAGAAGGTCATCGAAATCAAGGAAGTCAAGTTCCGCCCGGGCACGGACGAAGGCGACTACCAGATCAAGATGCGCAATCTGCGCCGCTTCATCGCCGAAGACGGCGACAAGGGCAAGGTCACGCTGCGCTACCGGGGCCGCGAAATCACCCACCAGGACATCGGTATGCGCCTGCTGGAGCGGATTCGCGATGAACTGGCCGACGTGGCAATCGTCGAGAACATGCCGAAGCTCGAAGGTCGGCAGATGATCATGGTCCTGGCGCCCAAAAAGCGTTAAGACCGAAGCAGAGTTCAGCCGGCGGGTTTGGTCGCCCACCGGCTTACAAGTCTCCTGAGGCCAACAAGCATGGCGGGCTCACCGGCATCGCCCCAGGGACACACTTAGAAGGAGCATCAACATGCCCAAAATGAAGACCAAGAGCAGCGCGAAAAAGCGTTTTCGCGTTCGTCCGGGTGGCACCGTCAAGCGCGGTCAGGCGTTCAAGCGCCACATCCTGACCAAGAAGACCACCAAGAACAAGCGTCAGCTTCGCGGTTCGGTCGCTGTGCACGAAACCAACATGGGACACATCGCTCAGATGCTGCCCTTTGCTGGCCTGTAATCCACTACTGACTCAAGGAGAAACACATGCCTCGCGTCAAACGTGGTGTAACCGCTCGTGCCCGTCACAAGAAGGTCTTGGCTCTGGCCAAGGGCTTCCGGGGTCGCCGTAAGAACGTCTTCCGCATCGCCAAGCAGGCGGTGATGAAGGCGGGCCAATACGCCTACCGTGACCGTCGTACCAAGAAGCGCGTCTTCCGCCAGCTCTGGATTGCCCGTATCAACGCCGCATCGCGTGGTCTGGGTCTGTCCTACAGCAAGTTCGTGGCGGGTCTGAAGAAGGCCCAGATCGAGATCGACCGCAAGGTCCTCGCCGATCTGGCCGTCAACGACCCGGCTGGCTTTGCCAGCATCTTCGCCAAGGTGAAGGCCGCGCTCGCCTGATTGCGATTCATCCCGACTTGCGTCGGGATACGCAACTTTTGAGGGGCCGGTCACCCAGTGACCGGCCCCTTTTTATTTCCAAAATCCGAATGTCTGATCTCGACGCTTTGCTCGAAGCGGCACGCAGCGATTTCGCCGCAGCCCCAACGCCCGCCGAACTCGAAAACGCCAAGGCGCGCTTCCTGGGCAAGTCCGGTCGCGTGACCGAACTGATGAAGGGCCTGGGCGCGCTCAGCATCGAGGAAAAGAAGACCCGCGGCGCCGAGATCAATCAGCTCAAGGTTGGCATCGAAGCCGCCCTGACGGCCCGCCGCGATGCGCTCGCTGCCGCCGAACTGGAGAAGCAGCTCAAGGCCGAAGCGCTGGACGTCACCCTGCCCGGCCGCAGCCGCGGCACCGGCGGCCTGCACCCGATCACGCGCGCCATGGAGCGCATCGAGGCCATCTTCGGCTCCATGGGCTTCGACGTTGCCGACGGCCCCGAGATCGAGACCGACTGGTACAGCTTCTCGGCGCTGAACAACCCCGAGAACCACCCCGCCCGCTCGATGCAGGACACGTTCTACGTCGACATGAAGGACGAGAACGGTGCCTGGCTGAACCTGCGCCCGCACACCAGCCCGATGCAGATCCGCTACGCGCAGGCGCACGCCAAGCGCTACGCCGGTCAAGACACGATGCCTGAGATCCGCGTCATCGCGCCGGGCCGCACCTACCGCGTCGACAGCGACGCCACCCACTCACCCATGTTCCACCAGGTTGAAGGCCTGTGGGTGGGCGAGAACATCAGCTTCAAGGACCTGAAGGCGGTCTACCTGAACTTCATCACCGCCTTCTTCGAGACCGACCAGCTGCAGCTGCGCTTTCGCCCCAGCTACTTCCCGTTCACCGAGCCCAGCGCCGAGATCGACATCATGTTCGAGAGCGGCCCGCTGAAGGGCCGCTGGCTGGAGGTGTCGGGCTCGGGCCAGGTGCACCCGCAGGTGATCCGCAACATGGGCCTGGACCCGGAGCGCTACATCGGCTTCGCCTTCGGCTCCGGCATCGACCGCCTGGCCATGCTGCGCTATGGCGTCAACGACCTGCGCGCCTTCTTCGACGGCGACCTCCGCTTCCTCGCACAGTTCAAGTAAACAGTTATGCAATTCCCCGAGTCCTGGCTGCGCGAGTTCTGCAATCCGCCGCTCTCCACCCAAGCCCTGGCCGAACTGCTGACCATGTCCGGCATGGAAGTGGAAGAGCTGCGCCCCGTGGCGCCGCCCTTCCATGGCATCGTCGTCGCCGAAATCCTCGAGGCCGAGCAGCACCCCAATGCCGACAAGCTGCGCGTCTGCAAGGTCAACGCCGGTGGCGCAGAACCACTGCAGATCGTCTGCGGCGCGCCCAACGCTCGCGTGGGCATCAAGGTGCCGCTGGCCACCGTCGGCGCAGAGCTGCCGACGGACGACGCCGCCAAGCCCTTCAAGATCGGCGTCGGCAAGCTGCGAGGCGTCGAGAGCTTCGGCATGCTGTGCTCGGCCCGCGAACTCAAGCTCAGCGAAGACCACGGCGGCCTGCTGGAGCTGCCCGCCGATGCCGTCGTTGGTGAAGACATCCGCAAGCACCTCAACCTCGACGACACGCTGTTCACGCTCAAGCTGACGCCCAACCTGGGCCATGGCTTGAGCGTCTTCGGCGTCGCCCGTGAAGTGGCCGCGCTGACCGGCGCACCACTGCTCAAGGCCGAGTTCCCGCCGGTGAAGCCCGGCATCGACGACAAGCTGCCGATCCGCATCGAAGCCAGCGACCTGTGCGGCCGTTTCTCGGGCCGCATCGTCAAGGGCATCGACACAAAGGCGCAAACGCCAGCGTGGATGATCCAGCGCCTTGAGCGCTGCGGCCAGCGCTCGGTGACGGCTCTGGTGGACATCTCGAACTACGTGATGTTCGAGTACGGCCGCCCGTCGCACATCTTCGACCTGGACAAGATCAGCGGCGAGCTGGTCGTGCGTTGGGGCAAGGCCGGTGAGCAGCTCAAGCTGCTGAACGGCAACACCATCACCGTCGACGAAAAAGTCGGCGTCATCTCGGATGCGCGCGAGGTCGAGTCCCTCGCCGGCATCATGGGCGGCGACCACACCGCCGTGTCCGACGACACGCGCAACGTCTACGTCGAAGCTGCGTTCTGGTGGCCCGAGGCCGTCATGGGCCGCGGCCGCCGCTACAACTTCTCCACCGACGCCGGCCATCGCTTCGAGCGCGGCGTCGACGCGTCACAGACCGTCGAGCACATCGAGCGCATCACGCAGCTCATCGTCGACATCTGTGGCACGCCAGAGACCAAGGTCGGCCCGATGGACGACCAGTCGCCCAACGTGCCGGTGCGCAAGCCCGTGGCCCTGCGCGTCGCTCGCGCCGCCAAGGTCATCGGCATGCCGCTGACGCAGACACAGTGCGAAGGCGTGTTCACGCGCCTGGGCCTGCCCTTCACGACCACCGACGGCATCATCACCGTCACGCCGCCGAGCTGGCGCTTCGACATCCTGATCGAGGAAGACCTCATCGAGGAAGTCATCCGCGTGCTGGGCTATCCGACGCTGCCGTCCACCGCACCGCTGGCGCCCATCGTCGGCCGCACAGGCTCGGAGTCGCGTCAGTCCACGCATGCGCTGCGTCGCGCGGTTAGCGCACGCGACTACTTCGAGACCATCAACTTCAGCTTCGTCGAAGAACGCTGGGAGCGCGAGCTGGCCGGCGTCACCGACCCGATCAAGTTGCTGAACCCCATCGCCGCGCCGCTGTCGGTGATGCGCACCAGCCTCATCGGCAGCCTGGTGCAGGTGCTGCGCCACAACCAGGCCCGCCGCGCGACGCGCGTGCGTGTCTTCGAGCTGGGCCGCGTGTTCAAGCGTGATGCTGCTGTCGCCAACGGCCCGCTGAGCGTGGCTGGCATTGAGCAGCCGCTGCGCCTGGGCGGCTTGGCCTGGGGTCCGGCTGACCAGCAGCAATGGAGCCAGCGCGACCGCGCCGTCGACTTCTTCGACGTGAAGGGCGACCTGGAAGCGCTGTTCGCACCGCAGACGCTGACCTTCGAAGCCGCCGAGCACCCTGCCCTGCACCCGGGCCGCAGCGCACGCGTAAAGCTGAATGGCGCCGTCATCGGCGTCGTTGGCGAGTTGCACCCTCGCTGGCGCCAAGGCTACGAGATCAGCGGCGGTGCGCCCATCGTCTTCGAGCTGAACCTCGACGCCACGCTGCTGCGCACGCTGCCGCAAGGCCAGCCGCTGCCGCGCCAGCAGGCCGTGCAGCGCGACCTGGCGCTGGTCGTCAAGGACAGCACGCCGCACGATGCGCTGATGGCCACGATCACGTCGGCTGGTGGCTCGTTGCTGCGCTCCGCCAAGCTGTTCGACGTCTTCAAGCCGGCGTCCGGCAGTGCCGACCTGCAAGCCGACGAGCGCAGCCTGGCCGTGCGCCTGGAACTGCTCGACGACGGAGCAACGCTGACCGACGAACGCATAGACGCAGCCGTGGCGGCCATCGTCGCAGCGGCGAACCAACAACTCGGCGCCCGCCTGCGCGGCTGACCCTCTGGAGGAGGAATCAAGAACATGGACGCGAACGACGTCAAGAAAGAAGCCGCAGCGGTCGTCATCGGCAGCCTGGAGACGCCCACGCTGACCAAGGCCGAGCTGGCCGAACTGCTGTTCGACAAGCTGGGCTTGAACAAGCGCGAGTCCAAGGACATGGTCGAGGCCTTCTTCGACATCCTGCACGACAGCCTCGTCAAGGGTCAGGACGTGAAGCTCTCCGGCTTCGGCAACTTCAACATCCGCCGCAAGGCGCCGCGCCCCGGCCGCAACCCGCGCACGGGCGAGTCCATTCCGATCAAGGCGCGCAACGTCGTGACTTTTCACGCCAGCCACAAACTCAAGGGGCAGGTGCAAGGTGACGCGCCGGCCGGGGAAGACTTCGAGTAGAGTCTCCCCTCCCCTCGCGAACTTGTTGATTTGCAATGGAAAAGGCGCTTCCCGCCATCCCCGCCAAACGCTACTTCACCATCGGTGAGGTCAGCGATCTTTGCGGCGTGAAGCCATACGTTCTGCGCTATTGGGAGCAGGAGTTCACCCAACTCAAGCCCATGAAGCGGCGCGGCAACCGGCGCTACTACCAGCACCACGAGGTGCTGCTGATCCGCCGTATCCGCGACCTGCTCTACGACCAGGGCTTCACGATCAGCGGCGCGCGCAACCAGCTCAGCGACGGCCTGCCGCCCGCTGCGGCGCAGAACTTCCGTGACGAAGCGGAGGCAGCGCAGGCGCTTGACGCGCTGGAGGGTGACGACGACGGCGACATGCGGGTCGAACTGGCGCATCTGCCCGCCGCTCGCCCGCACGCGTCGCATGCTCAACCTTTGAAGGCCGCAGAGGCCTCGATGACGCTGCCGGTGCTGGCAGTCGACCCGCTCACTTCACTAGAGCAGGTCCGCGCCGAACTTCTTGCGATCCGCGCCAGCCTTCTGACCTGAGCGCCGGATTTCTCCGCTATACTGATTGGCTCAGTCGGGGCGTAGCGCAGCCTGGTAGCGCACTTGCATGGGGTGCAAGGGGTCGCGAGTTCGAATCCCGCCGTCCCGACCAAATAACAAGAAGAGAATCAACGGCTTAGCAGCTTCGGCAGCTAGGCCGTTTTCCTTTGCGCGGGCGTTTTTCTGCTTCACGGGGTGCACCGCCGATTTGCTTGCGCCGCAGGCCAACTCGCCGTTCTGGCAGAGCCGCCGGGCGCGCGTTCTTCTACCATGGCGACGGCGTCAGGCCACGATGCCAAGGCGTACCGCAGGCCGGTGCTTGGGCGCCGCATCGGACTGACGACGGATCAGCGTGTAGTCCATCAACTGCTGATTGACCGGCAACTTGACCCCATTGCGCCAGGCGCGGATCTGCCTGACCAGCACGTCGACCGCCGCGCTGGCCATGTCGCCTATAGGCTGGCGCACGGTCGTCAGTTCGGGCCAGATCGTCGTGGCCAGTGGGGCGTCGTCAAAGCCCACCACGGTGAGATCACTGGGCACGTAAAGCCCCAGCCGCTGAGCCACCGCAACCGTTGCGGCCGCCATATCGTCATTGCTGGCGAAAATCGCCGACGGCCGCTGGCTGCCGGACAGCAGTTGCTCTGCCGCTTCCAATCCGGACCGGTAGGTGAAGCGCCCCTGCCGGATCTGGATGTCGTGCTCCAGGTCGAGCCCAGCCTTGCTCACGGCCGCGCGGAAACCGGCAAGGCGGCGCTCACTGCTGCTCTGGCCTGGATCACCCATGATGAAGCCAAGCCTCTCGTGGCCCAGAGCCAGCAGATGCCGGGTCATGTCGTAGGCGGCCTTGTAGTCGTCGATGCCGACGCTGTTGAAATGCGGCGAGGGATTGCCCGCGGAAACCGTCACCACAGGCGTGCCACTGCGCGCGATCAGGTCCTGTAGCGCCTTCGATTCGCAGAACGGCGGCGGCAGGATGAGACCGTCTATGCCTTTGGCGAGCATGGTGGTGACCACTTCCATGTAGTCGCCACTGACATCGCAGTACTGCGCGTTGAGTTGCACATGCCGCAGGCTGATCTTGCTCAACAAACCCAGCATGAAGCCGTTCAGGTAGCCCGCGCGGGTGTCGCTGTAGAGCAGGCCCACCAGAATGGGCCGCGCGCCGGCCAGTTTGCGCGCCGCGGGGTTGGGCGTGTAGTTCAGCGCTGCAACAGCGGCCTGGACCTTGGTGCGAGTGTCCGACTTCACGGTCAATTCACCGTTGACGACGCGCGATACCGTCATGGTCGACACGCCGGCCAGGCGGGCCACATCCGCCACCGTGGCCGGCCTGGGCCCGGTACCGGGCTGTTCTGCGCGCTTCATGGACATCCTTTCAAGCCGGGCGAGATAGCCGCTGATATATCAGTGCCATCGTAGAAAGCGATTGCGACGCCCAGCAATCAAATTCCCGAGCGATTCGATCTCAAGATGGATATCGATCCACTCAATCTGAGGATTGGCATCCGCCCTTGAGGCACGCGATGACAAAAGTCGAATCACTCGGCGGCCAGAAGTCATTGGCCCGGCCGGGGCGCCGCGCTGCGGCGGCCGTTCAAGGGTGGCGACGCCGCCGGCGCGCGGGTTGATTCAATCTCGACCTCGATTGGTTCGGTTGGGCCTGTGGACGGCTTTGGGGCCAGGTTTTGGCCCAGCATAGGATGGTAGCAATCGCCGCAATACCATATTAATGGTTGCGTAAACATTTTTTCCTTTACGTACCAATACACCAATCCGTCGCGCGTGGCGGCCCCGGCGCAGCAGAATCCCCGGCGGCGGGCCGCGGCCCGGCCTGGTAGCGCTACATGACCAWCAGAACAGACAAGGAGACCCATGAACTCACCCGCCCTGCGGCTCACCCGGTCGCTCATCCCCGCCCTGCTGGGCCTGCTCGCCACCCATGCCCAAGCCGAAGTGCGCCTGGCCCAGGTGTTTGGCGACCACATGGTGCTGCAGCGCGAGCAGCCCATCCGCGTGTGGGGCTGGGCCACGCCCGGGCGCACGCTCAGCGTGGAGCTGGCGGGCAGCAAAGCCAGCGCCAAGGTGGGCGGTGATGGCCGCTGGACGGCGCAGCTGCCCGCGTTGAAGGCGGGCGGGCCGCACCGGCTGCGCGTGCTGGGCGATGGCCAGGTCGAGCGCGCCGACATCCTGATCGGTGACGTCTGGCTGCTGGGCGGCCAGTCCAACATGGAGTGGCCGCTGTCGACCACCGACACGGGTGCGCAGGAGGCCGCCGCGCCGCAGAACGCGCAACTGCGCCACCTGCGCGTGCCGCTGCGCGCCAGCCTGCAGCCCGAGGCCGACATCGCTCCCGCATCGTGGATCGTGGCGGAAGCCGGCACGGTCGGCGATTTCAGCGCCGTGGGCTACTACTTCGCCCGCCAGATGCAAACGGCGCAAGGCGTGCCCATCGGCCTCGTCAACACCGCCTGGGGTGGCTCGCACCTGGAGACCTGGATGCGCCGCGACGCCGCGCTGGCCGACGCCGACCTGGCGCCCATCGTGAAGGCCTTGCCCACCGACAACGCCGCCTTCGCCCAGGCACTGCGCACGCGCCTGGAGGCCCGCGTGGTGGCCTGGCAGCCGGGCCTGGCCTGGCAGGGTGTGGACGCCAAGGGCTGGTCCGCCGCCGGCGAGCTGGACGCGAACTGGCCCACGCTGCAGGCGCCTGGCGTCTGGGAAGGCCAGGGGCTGGCGGACCTGGACGGCGTCGTCTGGCTGCGCCGCAAGGTGGAGCTGAACGCCGCACAGGTGGGCGGCGCGGCCGAGCTGCACCTGGCCAAGGTGGACGACTGCGACGAGGTCTGGGTGAACGGCCAGCGCGTCGGCGGCCAGTGCGGCTACGACCAGTCGAGGCGTTATGCCGTACCGGCCGGTGTGCTGCGCGCAGGCGCGAACTGGATCGCCGTGCGCGTTACCGACACGGGTGGCGGCGGCGGTTTCCATGGCGACGCGGCGGCGATGCGGCTGGACACGGCCGCCGGCGCAGTGTCATTGGCCGGCCCCTGGCGCGCCCGCGTCGAGCAGGTCAGCGTGGCCAGCGGGCCCACCGCCAACGACGCGCCCACGCTGGCCCACAACGGCCTTATCGCGCCGCTGAACGGCCTGGCCGTGCGCGGCGTGCTCTGGTACCAGGGCGAGAGCAACACCGGCCGCGCGGCGGCCTATGCCGGCGACTTCCAGCGGCTCATCAAGGACTGGCGCGCGCAGTTCCGCCAGCCCGACATGCCCTTCTTCTTTGTGCAGCTGGCCTCCTTCCTGCCGCTGCAGGACAACCGCCCGGGCCATGGCGGCTGGGCCGAGCTTCGTGATGCGCAGGCTCAGGCACTGAAGCTGCCCCACACCGGCATGGCGGTGGCCATCGACGTGGGTGACGCGAACGACATCCATCCGCGCAACAAGCGCACGCCGGGCCAGCGCCTGGCGGCCCTGGCGCTGCACGACCTGGGCTTGCGCGCTGCAGCGGCCAGCGGGCCGGTGTTGTCCGGGTCGGAAGTGCGCGGCAATGAGCTGTGGCTGCGCTTCAAGAGCACGGCCGGCGGCCTGCGCCCCGCCAAGGCCGGTGAGGCGCTGCGCGGCTTTGTACTGGCCGGCGCAGACCGAAAGTTCGTTGCCGCCACGGCGCGCATCGACGGTGATGCCATCGTGCTGAGCAGCCCGGCCGTGCCCGCACCTTTGGCCGCGCGCTATGCCTGGGTGGACAACGCCAGCGAGTCCAACCTGCTGGGCGGCGACGGCCTGCCGGCTGCACCGGCGCGCAGCGACGAATGGCCGCTGGAGACGCTGGGCAAGCGCTACCCGCAGTAGGCGTTCATCGGTTCTTCTCGGTGAGGACGGTGATCTCGGCCGACACCAGTCCGTCAGCTTCAGCGCGCACCACCAGCTTGCCGGCAACGCCGACGCGGCCACGCACGATGGCCAGCGCCTGGCCGCCGAAGGCCTTGCGGCTGGGCGACGGGAAGGGCTCGAAGCTGGTCGCGTCGCCGTTGTCGGTGGCGACGATGTCGCCGGGGCCGTCGACGCTGAATCGGATGCGCGTGTCGGCGCGCGGCACGGGGCGGCCGGCGGCGTCGGTGATGGTCAGCGTGATGAAGCTGAGATCGCTGCCGTCGGCGGCGATGGTCGTGCGGTCGGCCTTCAGTTCCAGGCCGGTGGCGGCGCCCGCCGTTGCGACGCTGGCCGTGGCCCAGGGCTTGCCGTCACGCCAGGCCTGCAAGCTCAGCTCGCCCGGTTCGTAGACGACGTCGTCCCAGCGCAAGCGGTACTCGCCCGCGCCCTTCTTGCGCTTGCCCAGCGAGCGGCCGTTCAGGAACAGCTCGGCCTCGTCGCCGCTGGTGAAGGCATGCACCGGCGTGACCTGGCCCACGCGCTCAGGCCAGGTCCAGTGCGGCAGCAGATGGGCCATGGGCAGGTCGGGCCGCCAGCGCGACTGGTAGAGCCAGTAGCGGTCCTTGGGAAAGCCGGCCAGGTCGACGATGCCGGAGTAGGAACTGCGCGCCGCGTAGTAGGGCGTGGGCTCGCCGAGGTAGTCGAAGCCCGTCCAGACGAACTCGCCGGCGACGAAGGGGTGGGCGTCCAGCGCGGCGAAGACCTTGTCGGCCGACGCGCCGAAGTCCACCGCGTACAGCTCGTAGCCACTGACCTGCAGCGCCTTGTCGTCGCCACCACGGCCGTTGCGCGTGATGGAGCTGTTGGCCGGCGTGACCGGGAACAGGTAGACGCCCCGGCTGCTGAAGGCCGAGGCCGTCTCGCTGCTGAGCACCAGCTTGCTCGGGAATCGCTTGTGAAAGTTGGGGTATTGCGGCGGCGTGCGGATGCGGTCGGTGCCGACGAACTCGGGGTCCTGCCGTATGCCCTCGCCCTGGTAGTTCAGACCGATGACGTCGACCTCGGCCGGCAGCGGCATGTCGGCCTTAGCGAAGTTCATCGCCGTGGTGGTGGGGCGCGTCGGGTCTTCCTCGCGGGCAATCTCGTGCAGGCGGCGCGCGACGGCGGCGCCGGCCTCGCCGGTGTACTGCTCGCCCACCTCGTTGCCGATGCTCCACATGACGATGGACGGGTGGTTGCGGTCGCGGCGCAGCATGCTGCGCAGGTCGGCCTCATGCCAGTCCGGGAAGATGAGGTGGAAGTCCAGCGGCGTCTTCTTGCGCTCCCAGGAGTCGAAGATCTCGTCCACCACCAGCAGGCCCATGCGGTCGGTCAGCGCCAGCAGCGCCGGGTCCGGCGGGTTGTGCGACAGACGGATGGCGTTGCTGCCCATGGCCTGCAGGATCTCCAGTTGCCGCTCGGCGGCGCGCACATTGAAGGCGGCGCCCAGCGCGCCGAGATCGTGGTGCTGGTTGACGCCTTGCAGCTTCACCGGCTGGCCGTTGACGTGCAGGCCGGTGTCGGCGTCGAAGCGCAGCGTGCGGATGCCGAACGGCGTCTCGTAGCGGTCCACCACACCGGCCTTGCCCTGCAGCCGCGTGACCGCCAGGTAGCGATGCGGTTGCTGCTGGGGCCTGGGGCCCCACAGCCAAGGCTTGGCGATGCGCAGCGACATCGTCACGACGCCCTGCCCGCGCGCCGGCACGGCTACATGCGGCTTCAGCGCCGCCACCACGGCCTCGCCCATGGGCTTGCCATCGGCGCCGAGCGCAAAGATCTCGGTCAGTACGTCGACGCGCGCTGCCTTGCCGCCGTCGTTGTCCACACGCACTTCCACCGCCACGGTGGCTTCCTGCGCCGACACCTGCGGCGTCGTGACAGTGGTGCCCCAATGCGCCACATGGACCGGCTCGGTCTTGGTCAACCAGACCTTGCGGTACAGGCCCGCGCCCGGATACCAGCGTGCAGATTCAGGCGGGTTGTCCAGCCGGATGACCAACTGGTTCATGCCGCCCGGCTGGGCCCAGGGCGTCAGGTCGAGGCGAAAGGAGTTGTAGCCATAGGGCCAGCCGCCCACCAGCTTGCCGTTGAGCCAGACGGTGGCATAGGACATCGCACCGTCCACGTCCAGGAACAGCGAGCGGCCACGGTCCGCCGCCGGGATGTCCAGCGCGCGGCGGTACCAGGCCGGGCCCCAGGTCTGCAGGCGGCCCATGCCGCCGTAGGGGCCGGTCTCCAGGAAGGGGCCGGCGATGGCCCAGTCGTGCGGCAACGTAACGGCCTGCCAGCCGCTGTCGTCAAAGCCGG
This sequence comes from Roseateles sp. P5_E8, assembly GCF_054177665.1. Taxonomy (NCBI): domain Bacteria; kingdom Pseudomonadati; phylum Pseudomonadota; class Betaproteobacteria; order Burkholderiales; family Sphaerotilaceae; genus Roseateles; species Roseateles sp. P5_E8. The sequence goes on from NZ_JBGCUM010000004.1 coordinate 132,900, forward strand.
GGCGCACGAAGTCCACGTCGCTGCCCGGGTGGCCCTCGGGGCGGCGGTAGCGCTTGGCGGGGTCCTTGATGAAGGCATTGGCGCTGGGCAGCACCCAGGGCTTGAGTACGGCGTCCGCCGCGCCGGACGTTGGTTTGACTGCCTCGTCGGGCCGCGCGTCGGCCACCTTGCCATCGGCCGAGGCCTGCACCTCGGGCCGCACGTCGTACATCAGCCGCGCCGTCGCGCCGGCGGGGTCACCGCGATGGAAGCGCCAGCCCGTGGCCAGGTCGATGCGTTCGCGCGCCAGTGCGGGTACCGCCGCCTGGGCCGCGGCGGGCAGCGCCACGGCCATCCCCAGGGCCAAGCCTGCAGCAGCGCGCCGCCAGGGGTTGCCAAGCATGAAGTCTCCAGATCGTTGTTGGTATCGGTCTCATCCCATGCGCCAGCGCCTAGGTGGAAACGCCAGACATTAGAGTACGGTCGGTAAATATGATAGCGATACCAAACATCGAGAGATAACACCGCTCATGAAGTTGACCACTGACGGGTTGGCGCCCGCCACGCCCCGGCAGCCGGACCTCTGATCTTCGCGCCAGCAGCTCCTTGCCATGACGCAGCCCACCCTCTCGCCGCGCCCCGACCTGCGCGCCAAGCTGCATGACGTCGCCCGGGAAGCCGGCGTCAGCCTGGCCACAGTGGACCGGGCGCTGAACCAGCGCCCCGGCGTCAGCGCCCGCACGCTGCTGCGCGTGCAGGAGGCCGTGCAGCGCCTGACGCTGCAGAACGAACCCAGCACCGCGCCGCAGCCCCGGGGCGGCAGCTGGCTGCTGTGCTTCCTGCTGCCGGCCGGGCAGAACAGCTTCGTGGAACAACTGCGCGAGGCCTTGCACGCGCTGACGCCCTGGCTGAGCGAGCAGCACGCCCGCGTGGAGGTGCGCACCACGGACGCCTTCTCCCCCGCCGCCGCGTCGGCAGCCGTGCGGCGCTTGCGCGGCCAGTACGACGCCGTCGTGCTGATGCTGGAAGACCACCCGCTGGTGCGCGACGCGGTGGACCGCATGGCCGGCGACGGCACCTGCGTCATCACGCTGGTGTCCGACATCCCGGCGCGGGCCCGCAACCATTTCGTCGGCATCGACAACCGCGCCGCTGGCCGCACGGCCGGGGCGCTGCTGGGCCGCAGCCTCACGGGGCGCAGCGGGCCGGTGGGCGTCGTCATGGGCTCGCTGGCGCTGCACGACCATGCGGAGCGGCTGCTGGGCTTTCGCGAGCTGATGGCGGCCGAGCATCCCCAGCTGGAGCTGCTGCCGCCGCTGGCCTGCCAGGACCGCCCGGAGTCGGCCCGCCCGCTGGTGGCGCAACTGCTGGCCGAGCGGCCGGACCTGGCCGGGCTGTACAGCATCGGCGCCGGCAACGACGGCATCCACACCGCCCTGCGGGACGGCGGCGCGGCCGGGCGCGTGGCCTGGGTCTGCCACGAGCTGACGCCGCAGACGCGCGCGGCCTTGCTGGACGGCACGGCCAGCGCCGTCATCGGCCAGTCGGCCGCCCAGGAGGCGCAACTGGCCTGCCGCCTGGCGCTGACACGGCTGACCCGCCAGCGCAGCCCGGCGGACGCCGCGCCCATCCGCATCGAGATCTACCTGAAGGACAACCTGCCATGAAGTCCCCTCTCACCGCGCTGGTGCTGGGCGCGGCGGGCCTGCTGCTCGCCAGCCTGCCGGCACGCGCTTGGCAGGCCGACAACGGCGACGGCAGCTACAGCAACCCGCCGCTGTACGCCGACTATCCCGACCCCGACGTCATCCGCGTCGGCGATGACTTCTACTTCGCCACGACCACCTTCGCCAACTCGCCCGGCCTGCGCATCCTGCACTCGCGCGACCTCATCAACTGGCGCATCGCCGGCCATGTGCTGCCCAAGCTGGAGGGCGGCCCGGCCTTCGACCTGCAAGGCGGCGGCGTCTACCGGCGCGGCGTGTTCGCGCCCAGCCTGCGCTTCCACAACGGCGAGTTCGTCATCGCCTTCACGGTGGTGGGCCAGAACACGCGCCTCTGCCGCGCCGCCCGGGTGGCCGGCCCGTGGCGCTGCCACTCGCTGGACCGCGCGGCATTCGACCCCGCGCTGTTCTTCGACCGCGACGGCAGCGCCTTCATCGCTACGGCCATCGGCAGCGATGGCACGGTGACGCTGCTGTCGCTGGACAAGTCGCTGAGCCGCGTCACCGAGGCGCGCAAGGTGCACTACATCCCGGGCGCCGAGGGCTCCAAGCTGGTCCGCCGCGGCGACTGGTACTACCTGTTCAACGCCGTGYCGCGCCGGCTGGCGATGACGATCTCGCGCGCCAAGGCACTGACCGGGCCGTGGGAAACGATCAACGTGATCGACACGGCGACCAGCGGCGGCCACCAGGGCGCCATCGTCGACCTGGCCGACGGGCGTTGGTGGGGCTTCGTCATGCAGGACAAGCCCAGCATCGGCCGCATCACCAACTTCAGCCCCATCTTCTGGCGCGACGACTGGCCCGTGTGGGGCACGCCCGAGGCGCCCGGCCGCGTGCCGGCGCGGGCCGTCAAGCCGGTGCAGGGCCAGCCGGTGGCGCAGCCGGACACGAGCGACGAGTTCGACCGCACCGAGCTGGGCCTGCAATGGGCCTGGAACCACAACCCTGACGACGCACGCTGGTCGCTGACCGAGCGGCCGGGCTGGCTGCGCCTGAAGGCCACACCGGCCAGCGGCTTCTGGACGGCTCGCAACACGCTCACGCAGAAGGGCCAGGGGCCCTACAGCCGCACCGACGTTCGGCTGGACCTGGCAGCGCTGAAGGCCGGCGACCGCTGCGGCGCGGGAACGCTGGGCAAGGTCAACGCCGGCATCGCCGCCGTGCGCAGCGAGGACGGCAAGCTGTGGCTGGAGCGGCACACCGTCATCGACAACGGCGACCGCGACCCGGCCACGGTGCAGCCCGGCCCGCAGGCTGCGCTGGACGCGACCACGGTGACGCTGCGCACCGAGATGGACTTCGAGCGAGCGCGGGGCCGGCTGTCATGGCTGAACGGCAGCCAGTGGCAGGCGCTGGGCGACGAGTTCGCGCTGATCTACGACTGGCGCACAGGCACCTTCCAGGGGCCGCAGGTCGCCCTCTTCTGCTTCAACACCGGCAGCGGCGCGGCCGGCCACGTCGACGTGGACTGGTTCCGCTTCAGCGACCAGCGCGTGGCGGACTGACTCAGGGTTTGGCGCACGGCCGGCTGCGGCCACGGCTGCCAGCCGGGCAGGGCCTGGCTACGTGTCGCCCGATTCGAGCGGCGCCAGCAGCAGGTTCAGTTCCGTCGCGCTGAACTTGCTCAAGGCGCCGCCGTCGTCGCTGCCCAGCAGGCCGTCGGCCAGCGCCTTCTTGCGCTCCTGCAACTCCAGCATGCGCTCCTCAATGCTGCCCTGGGCCACGAGCTGGTAGACGAAGACCGGCTGGTCTTGGCCGATGCGGTGGGCGCGGGCGCTGGCCTGGCTTTGCACGGCGGGGTTCCACCAGGGGTCGACATGGATGACGGTGTCGGCCGCCGTCAGGTTCAGGCCCACGCCGCCGGCCTTCAGGCTGGCGAGCAGGATGGGCACCTCGCGGGCCTGGAAGCGCTGCACGACGTCACCGCGCGCAGCAGCAGCGGTCTGCCCGGTCAGGCGCAGATGAGGCAGGCCCAAACGGTCCAACTCAGCGGCAATCAGGTCCAGCATTTCGGTGAACTGCGAGAACACCAGCAAGCGCCGGCCCTGGGCGACGAAGTCGGGCAGGTGCTCGCGCAGCCATTCGAGCTTGGCACGTTCGATGTTCGGCGCCATCTCGACACCCTTGACCAGCCGCGGGTCACAGCAGACCTGGCGCAGCTTGAGCATCGCGTCCAGCACGCTGATGAGGCCGCTCGCGCTGAAGCCGTCGCGCATCAGGATGCGGCGCACCATGTGGTCGGCCGCCACGCGCACGCTCTCGTACAGCTGCTTCTGCTGGCCCAGCAGCGGCACGCGCTTGACCAGCTCGGTCAGCGGCGGCAGCTCGGTCGCCACCTCGGTCTTCATGCGGCGCAGGATGAAGGGCCGCACGCGGGCGGCCAGCAGGCGGGCTCGCGGGCCGTCGCGGTTGACCTCGATGGGCTTGCGCCAGTGGCGCGCAAAGGTGCGCGAATCGCCGAGGAAGCCGGGCATCAGCAGATCGAACAGCGACCACAGCTCGCCGAGGTGGTTCTCCAGCGGCGTGCCGGTGAGGGCCAGCAGGTGGCGCGCATCCAGCCGGCGCAGCGCGCGGGCCGCGCGGGCCTGGGAGTTCTTGACGGACTGGGCTTCGTCCAGGATCAGCAGATGCCAGGGCTGCACGGACAACGCCCGCAGGTCGCGCCAGACGAGGTTGTAGGTGCTCAGCACGATGTCGGCGCTGGCCAGATCGACGGCCGCGCGATCAGCGCCGTGCCAGGTCTGCACCACCAGCCCCGGGGCGATGCGCGCGGCCTCCTGCTGCCAGTTGAAGAGCAGCGAGGTCGGCACGATGACGAGCGCCGGGCGGTCCAGCCGGCCGGCCTGCTTCTCGGCCCAGATGTGGGCCAGCGCCTGGGCCGTCTTGCCCAGGCCCATGTCGTCGGCCAGGATGCCCGCCAGGTTCTGCTCGCGCAGGTATTGCAGCCAGGCCAGGCCGTGCAGTTGATAGGGCCGCAGCGCTAGGCCCAGGCCGGGCGGTTGCGGCGTCGACGTGGGCGTACCGGCCGCCAGCAGGCGCCGGCCCAGCGCCATCAGCCCGGCGTCGCCGTGGATCTGCCAGCGGCCGCGCGATTCTTCCTCGATGCAGCGGATGCGGTCGGCATCCCAGGCGTTGAGCTTGAGCGGCTCGCCCTTCTCCAGTTGCACCGGCTTCAGCAGGTCCAGCAGCGCCAGCATGATGGCCTTGAGCGGCGCGGCCTCGGCGTGGAAGCGCCGGCCGCCGGGCGCGCGCAGCGAGATGACGGCGTCGTCCTCGATGGCGCCAATCGCAATGGCGTCCAGCCAGCGCTTGTCCTTGCGCAGCAGGTTGGCGATCAGCGGCGCGAGGTCGATACGCTCGCCGTCGACTTCCATGCCCAGGCTGACCAGCCAGGCGCCCTGGCGTCGCGCGAGTTGCACGCCCTCGACGCGGCGGGCGGGCTTGAGGGCAACTTCTTCAGCGTCTTCCGCCAGCCCAAGCTGCCAGCCGCTGACGGCGCGGCTGTGATGGGCAAAGCCCGGCTCGGTGGTGACCTGCCAGCCCAGGGCCAGCAGTTCGGGCGCCTTGTCGACGAGGAAATCGCCGAAGAACTCTTCCTGGACGAGGGTCCAGAGCGATGAACTCAGTGGCAGCGGTTCACCGCGCCATTGCAGCAGGCCGGGGTCCAGCGGGATCAGGCCCCGCGTCAGCAGCGCCTGCTCGGCGTTGGCATCGCCATTCGCCAGCATCGCCACCGTCACCTGTTCAGCGCGCGGGCCGAGCGCGCCGCGCGGGCGCAAGCCCAGCAGGCCGTCGCCGCGCGTCAGCGTGCGCAGCGTGAGGTGGGGAGGCGGGAAAGGCATCGCGACAGTCTCGCAGGGCGCGAGACTGTCGAGATCAAGCTCAGGAAGCCAGCACAGCCTTGATGTGGCTGGCGATGGCGTCGTCCTGGCAGTTCGTGAAGAACAGCTCCTGGAACTTCTCGCCCGACACGGCGGCCTTGAGCAGGTCCTGGTCGACGGCCTTCAGCGTCGTCAGCATGTCCTTGCACGAAGCGGCCTTCAGGTCCTTCAGGATGCCGCGGTTCTTGGCCATGATGGCGGCGCGCTCCTTGGGGTAGCCGGCGCCGCGCTCGTTCTCGAGCAGCTTGCGGTAGCAGTCCTGCAGATTCAGCTCAGCCGCCCATCCGAAGCCCTTGGCGTAGGGCATGGACATGGCGTTGCCGTCGTTGATCTGGCCGAACAGGAAGGCGTCGGTCGGGTCGATGACCAGGCCGCAGAACACGCCGGGCATGGAGTTGCAGGCCAACATGGAGCCCATGCCGGTGCCGCAGCCGGTGATGACGAAGTCGGCGGCCTTGGAGTTCAGCAGGATGCCGGCCAGCAGGCCGTTCATCACATAGGTGAGGGAGGCCTTGTCTTCCGGCGTGTACATGCCGTAGTGGTGGACGCTGTGGCCAAGCGGCTCGGCAACGGTCTTGAGCGCGCTGTGCACGATCTCGGACTTGGCGGCTTGGCTGTTCTCGATGATGAGGGCGATCTTCATGGCGGTGACTTTCAGAGGCGGTGCGGAATGGGGCGGACGCGGCAGAGGCCGCATGCGGATGCCATTTTGCCCGTTTATGGAACGCCGTTCCGAAAATCTCACTCAAGCCCGCGAGCGATGCGGGGATTCAGTCGCAGCTTCTCAATCGCCCTCGCCGCCCAGCGGCTTCAACTGGCGCCCGGCAGGCAACGCGCGCAGGTACTTGAACGTGCCGGTGGCATGGGCGCAGAGCTTGCCGTCAGCAGCGAAGACCGAGCCCTCGCAGAAGGCCATCGTCGTGGAGCGGTGCAGCAGCTTGCCCACCGCGCGCAACTCGCCTTCGCCGGGCCGCATGAAGCTGGTCTTCATCTCCACGGTGACGACGCCCGGGCCGAGGTCCGGCAGATGCCGGTTCACGCTGCGAGCGGCGTGGGCCATAGCCACATCCAGCAGCGTCATGACGACGCCACCATGAGCCACGCGCCAGGAGTTCAGATGCTGCTCGGCAATCGTCAGCCGCAGCTCCGCCTGGCCGTCCTCGATGGCGTGCAGCGTGAAGCCGAGTTGCTCGACGAAAGGAATGTGAACCGGGAAATCCATCGCCGGATCAGCCGCCGTGGATGGCCGACACCCCGCCGTCCACCGCCAGGATCTGGCCGGTGATGTGCTTGCCAGCGCGCGACGCGAACAGCAGCGCCGCACCCTTCAGGTCGTCGTCATCGCCGATGCGGTTCAGTGGGGCGTGTGAGGCCATCTTCTCCTCGCCGACGGCCGCGAGCAGGCCCTTGGTCATCTTGCTCGGGAAGAAGCCCGGCGCCAGCGCGTTGACGGTGATGCCGTATTGGCCCCACTCGCCGGCCAGCGCACGCGTGAAGTTCACGGCCGCGCCCTTGCTGGTGTTGTAGGCGATGGTCTTCATGACGGCCGAGTTGCCCGAGAGGCCGGCGATGGACGCCACGTTGATGATGCGGCCGGACTTGCGCGGAATCATGCTGGCTTTGGCCACGGCCTGGGCGAAGACGAACAGGCTGCGGATGTTCAGGTCCATGACCTTGTCCCAGGCCTCAATGGGGTGCTCCTCGGCGGGCGCGCCCCAGCTCGCGCCGGCGTTGTTGACGAGGATGTCGATCTGGCCCAGGCGCTCCATCGTCTCGGTGACGACGCGTTGAGCGTCCTCGGGCTTGGCGGCGTCGGCGGCGATCCAGCGCGTGTCGATGCCGCGCGCCTGCAGGTGAGCCGCGGCTTCCTCGAGGTCGGCGGCCTTGCGCGAGGTCAGCATGATCTTGGCGCCGGCTTCACCCAGCGCCTCGGCGATCTGCAGGCCCAGGCCACGCGAGCCGCCGGTGACGAGGGCCACTTGGCCGCTGAGGTCGAAGAGGTCTTGGACTTTGGTGCTCATAGGTATTCAGCCTTGATGTCTCGGAAGAGGGGTTCGCGGCGCGCGACGACGTCGAGCCAGGCGCCGATCTTGGGCAGTTCGTAGGCGAAGAAGTAGTGAGCGGCTGCGCGCTTGCCATGGGCGAAGTCGCTGTCGCCGCTGACACTCAGCACCACGTCGAGCCACAGCCAAGCCAGCACCGTGTGGCCGAAGGCCTGCATATAGGGCACGGCGTTGGCCAGCGCGTCTTCGGGCTGGCCGGTGCTCCAGGCTTTCTTGGTCGCACCACCGACCTGGGCGAGTGCGGCGGCGAGCTGGTTGGCTTGCGGTGCCCAGTCGGTTTGCATGGCGCGTTCGATGGTCTGCTGCACGCGGGCGGCCAGCGCCGCCAGYGATGCGCCGCCCTGCTGCACGACCTTGCGGCCCAGCAGGTCCAGCGCCTGGATGCCGTGCGTGCCCTCGTGGATCATGTTCAGCCGCTGGTCGCGCCAGTACTGCTCCACGGGGAAGTCGCGCGTATAGCCATAGCCGCCCAGCACCTGGATGGCCAGCGAGTTGGCCTCCAGACACCACTCGCTGGGCCAGCTCTTGGCGATGGGGATGAGCACGTCCAGCAGGGCCTGCGCGCCGGCCTTGTCGTCGCCCGTGGCCAGCTCGTCGACGAGGCGGGCGCAGTACAGCTCCAGCGCCAGGCCGCCTTCGACATAGCTCTTCTGCGCGAGCAGCATGCGGCGCACGTCGGCGTGTTCGATGATGGGCCGCTGCGGGCTGGCGGAGTCTTTTCCGGCGGCCGTCATCGGCCGGCCCTGCGGGCGCTGCTTGGCGTACTCCAGGCTGGCCTCGTAGCCGGCATAACCGAGCATCACAGCGCCAAGGCCCACACCGATGCGGGCCTCATTCATCATGTGGAACATGCAGCGCAGGCCGTCGCCGACCTTGCCGACGAGGTAGCCCACCGCGCCACGGGGCGCCGCCGGGCCGCTCCCAAGGCGCCCCACATCCCCTTGGGGGATCGGCGGCGTACCCGCAGCCGAGGGGCTGAACTTTCCTTCGCCGAAGTTCAGCAGGCAATTGGTCGTGCCGCGATAGCCCAACTTGTGGTTGAGCCCGGCCAGCACAACATCGTTGCGCTCCCCGGTGAGCTGGGCCTGTTCGTTGACCAGCCACTTGGGCACGATGAAAAGGGAGATGCCGCGCGTGCCGGGGATGAGCTTGCCATCCGGTCCGGGCACCTTGGCGAGCACCAGATGGATGATGTTCTCGGTGATCTCATGCTCGCCGGCGGAGATCCACATCTTGTGGCCGGTCAGGCGGTAGCGCGGGCCGAGCGGGTCGGTCTCGTCGTCCAGCTCGGCACGCGTGGCCACGTCGGACAGCGACGAGCCTGCCTGAGGTTCAGACAGGCACATCGTGCCGAACCAGCGGCCGGCGAACTCGTTTCTGGCGAACACCTCGCGCTGCAACGGCGTGCCGTGGGCCATCAACAGGCTGGCATTGCCCGAGGTCAGCATCGCGTAGCCACCCATGGCCACGCTGGCCTTGCTGAAGAAGGCGTTGCCCGCCATCTCGATGACGCAGGGCAGCTGCATGCCGCCCACGTCATAGTCCTGCGCGGCGGCCAGCATGCCGGACTCGGCATAGGCCTTGGTTGCGTCGTGCGTGGCCTGGGGCAGGTGCACGCGCTCGCCGTCGAAGTGCGGCTCCTGCGTGTCGGCCAGGCGGTTGAAGGGCGCGAACTTGTCGCGGGCAATGCGCTCGCAGGTGTCGAGCACGGCGGTGAAGGTCTCGGCCGAATGCTCGGCGAAGCGCTCGCGCGTGGTCAGGTCGGCGGACTTCAGCCAGTCGAACAAAAGGAAGTCGAGGGTCTCGCGCATGTTCAGCTTTCGGCCAGCTTGACGATGGTGCCCTGGGCCAACGCACACAGCTTCTCGGCGCCGTCCTTGACCGCAAACACCTCGCAGCGGCACACCGCCTGCGTCTTGCTGACGGCATCGGCGCTGGCGCGGGCAATCAGCCGCTCGCCCACTGCCGGGCGAACGTAGTTGATCTTGAACTCGGACGTCACGACGGGCACCTGCATCGCCGTGCCGCCGGCAAAGGTCAGCGCGTTGTCGGCCAGGTAGCTGACGATGCCGCCGTGCGCAAAGCCGTTCTGCTGCAGGTGCTCGGGTCTCAGCGCGAGTTGCAGGTCGACCTTGCCCGGCGCCAGTGCCGCTAGCTCCGACCCCAACAGCACGCTGAATGGCTGCTTGGCGAGGACCTCGCGACCCATCGCCAGGAAGACCTCTGGTGTGACGCTCACAGCACTTCGAAGACGCCAGCCGCGCCCATGCCGCCGCCGATGCACATGGTCACGCAGACACGCTTGGCGCCACGGCGCTTGCCTTCGATGAGGGCGTGGCCCGTCAGGCGCTGGCCCGACACGCCATAAGGATGGCCAACAGCAATCGCGCCGCCGTTCACGTTCAGGCGGTCCATCGGGATGCCCAGCGTGTCGGCGCAATACAGCACCTGCACGGCGAAGGCTTCGTTCAGCTCCCACAGGTCGATGTCGGCGACCGTCAGGCCCAGCTTCTTCAGCACCTTCGGGACAGCGAACACGGGGCCTATGCCCATCTCATCGGGCTCGCAACCGGCGACGGCAAAGCCGAGGAAGCGGCCGAGGGGTTTCAAGTTGTGCGTGGACGCGTAGTGCTCGCTGACCAGCGCGCACGCGCCGGCGCCATCGCTGAACTGGCTGGCATTGCCGGCCGAGATCAAGCCGCCGGGCATGGCGGAGCGCAGGTCCTTGATGGCGTCATAGGTGGTGCCTTCGCGCAGTCCCTCGTCGGCGCTGATGGTCACTTCCTTGCTCATCAGGCCCATGACCTTGTCCGCCACGCCCATGGTCGTCGTCACCGAGATCAGTTCGTCGGCAAACTTGCCGGCTGCCTGGGCGGCGCAGGCCTTCTGCTGGCTGCCGGCGCCGTACTGGTCCATGCGCTCACGCGAGATGCTGTAGCGCTTGGCCACGTTCTCGGCGGTCTGCAGCATGTTCCAGTAGATCTCGGGCTTGAGCTTCATCAGCGCCGGGTCGACCAGCATGTGCTTGTTGGCCTCTTGCTGCACGCAGGAGATGCTCTCGACGCCGCCGGCGATGTAGACGTCGCCCTCGCCCGCAATGATGCGTTGCGCGGCCATCGCGATGGTCTGCAGGCCGCTGGAGCAGAAGCGGTTGATGGTGACGCCGCTCACCGTGATGGGCAGGCCGGCCTTCAGCGCGATCTGGCGCGCGATGTTGGAGCCCGTGGCGCCTTCCGGCGTGGCGCAGCCCATCAGCACGTCCTCGATGGCACCGCCATCGATACCGGCGCGCTCGACAGCGGCCTTGACGGCATGGCCGCCCAGCGTCGCGCCATGGGTCATGTTGAACGCGCCCTTCCAGCTCTTGGCGAGCGGCGTGCGGGCGGTGGAGACGATCAGTGCGTTGCTCATGTCTTGTCCTTAATCAGTTGGTGCCAGAGCTACTCGCTTCGCTCGATCGGTCTGGCACGCAAAGCGTTCAGATTGGCCGGGCGCTCAGGTGAAGGACTTGCCTTCAGCCACCAGTCGCGCCAGCAGCGGCGCGGGCGTCCAGAACGCGCCGTCGTCCATCGGGTTCTTGGCAAAGCGGTTCATCGCCTGCACGACGTTGAAGAGGCCCAGCGTGTCGGCGTAGCACATCGGGCCACCGCGGAAGATCGGGAACCCGTAGCCGGTCAGGTAGACCATGTCCACGTCCGACGCGCGCTGGGCGATGCCCTCTTCCAGCAGATGCGCAGCCTCGTTGACGAGGGCGAACACGAGGCGGTGCACGATCTCTTCGTCGCTGATGTCGCGGGTCTTGGCGCCAATCGCTTCGCGGTGTTTCGTCAGCAGCTCGGCCACCACCGGCGACGGGATCGCGTCGCGCTTGCCGGGCAGGTAGTCGTACCAACCCGCACCCGTCTTCTGTCCAAAGCGGCCCAGCTCGCACAGGCGGTCGGCGCTGGCCGAATACTTCATCGTCGCCCGCTCGACCGAACGGCGTTTGCGAATTGCCCAGCCGATGTCGTTGCCTGCCAGATCACCCATGCGGAAAGGCCCCATCGCGAAGCCGAACTTCTCGACCGCCTTGTCGACTTGGCTAGGGCTGCAGCCTTCATCCAACAGGAAGCCGGCCTGGCGGCTGTACTGCTCGATCATCCGGTTGCCGATGAAGCCGTCGCAGACGCCCGACACGACCGCCGTCTTCTTGATCTTCTTGCCAATGGCCATGACCGTGGCCAACACATCCTTGGCGGTCTCCTTGCCGCGCACGACCTCCAGCAGCTTCATCACGTTGGCCGGGCTGAAGAAGTGCATGCCCACCACGTCCTGCGGACGCTTCGTGAAAGATGCAATCTTGTCGACGTCCAGCGTCGACGTGTTGGAGGCCAGGATGGCGCCGGGCTTGGCGACTTCGTCCAGTTGCTTGAACACGGCTTCCTTGACGCCGATCTCCTCGAACACCGCCTCGATGATGAGGTCGGCGTCGCCCAGGTCGGCATAGTTCAGCGTCGTGCTCAGCAGCGCCATGCGCTGGGCGTACTTGTCTTCCTTGAGCTTGCCCTTCTTGACCTGGGATTCGTAGTTCTTCCTGATGGTCGCGATGCCCCGGTCGAGGGCTTCCTGCTTGGTCTCCAGGATGGTGACCGGGATGCCGGCGTTCAGGAAGTTCATCGAGATGCCGCCACCCATCGTGCCGGCACCAATGACGCCCACCTTCTTGATGTCGCGCAGCGGCGTGCCTTCGGGCACGTCGGAAATCTTGCTGGCCACGCGCTCGGCGAAGAACAGGTGGCGCAGCGCCTTGGACTCGGGCGTCTGCATCAGCGCCGCAAAGCCCTCGCGCTCGGCACGCATGCCGTCGTCGAACTTCATCGTCACGCTGGCGGCCACGGCTTCCAGGCAGCGCAGCGGCGCCGGGAAGTTCTTGCTCATGCCGCCCACCATGTTGCGGGCGAACTGGAAGTAGGCCTCGGCGTTGGGGTGGCGGGCCTTCAGCTCACGCACCTTGGGCAGCGGGCGCTTCTCGGAGATTTCTTCAGCCAACTTGACCGCCGCATCCAGCACATCGGCGTCAACGATCTTGTCGAACAGCTTCTGGCCCGGGACCATGGCCAGCATCTGCGCCTCGACCGGCTCGCCGCTGACGATCATGTTCAGCGCGGGCTCCACGCCCAAGGCGCGCGGCAGGCGCTGCGTGCCGCCGGCGCCCGGGAGCAAGCCAAGCTTCACTTCCGGCAGCGCGACCTTGGTGCCCGTCTGCGCGATGCGGTAATGGCAGCCCAGCGCAAGCTCCAGCCCACCGCCCATGCAGACGCTGTGGATGGCCGCGACGACCGCCTTGCTGCTGTTCTCGACGACCGAGATCAGGCTGAGCAGATTGGGCTCGGCCAGCGCCTTGGGCGAGCCGAACTCCTTGATGTCCGCGCCGCCCGAAAACGCCTTGCCGGCACCGGTGATGACGATGGACGTGATGGCCGGGTCGGCCTCGGCGCGCTCCACGCCGGCGGCAGCGGCGGCGCGGGTGGCAAAACCCAGGCCGTTGACCGGCGGGTTGTCGAGCGTGATCACGGCGACGCTGCCGCGAACTTCGTAATGGGCTGTCATGGGCACGACCTCGGTTGGCGGGCCAACCGCGCATCCAGCAGCCGGCCCAGAAATAGAACGATCGTTCGATTCTAGGCAGCGCCCGCCGCGCGGTCTTGTCCCGGCAGTGACAAGGCGGCCTGGGCCTTCGTCGCGGCTACTCCGTTCGGCGCAGCACCACCGTGTCCTTGAAGGCCTGCGGCTTGTCCTTGGCCGGCTGCGGCTGCAGCTTGGACTCGGCATACAGCCGCGCTGCCTCGGCGGCGTCGACGGGGGCCTCGGCCGGAGGCGCCGAGCGCGGCGCCGGGCGCACGGCCAGGCGCAGCTCGTGGTTCTCGCGCTGCAGCTGCTCGATCTGCTTGCGCGCCTGCGTCAGCTGCTGGCCGGCCAGCTGCAGGGCTTGCTCCGCCTGAAGGTGGCGTTGCGCCTCGCGCTTTGCGCGGCTGGACAACCAGGCATTCACGCCGCCCGCGGCCAGCAAGCCGCCCACCAAGAAACTGCCTAGCAGTGGCAACAGTTGGCCGTTGTCCATGAGTCTTCTCTCCCTGACTTCGTTGTCGAAGCAACTGTAAAGGCGCCATCGTCGCCGTCACGCCAGACCCGCCCTGACAGGGTTTCCCACAAGACACCAAGCCTGCGCGGTGACCTTGGTCGCGATGCAACCCGGGGCTGGGAGGCTGTCGGGCTTTGGGATGGGTGCGCGCCGGGGCGAGTTGCCATGCCAGACAAGGCGCACCCGCCGCCGTGGGGCTTCACCCCACAAGGAGGGTGCAACGCTGGATGGCATGGCAAATCGCCCCGGCCCTTCGGGTTGACCCGCCTTGGGGTCGCATGCGGCGTTGCAAATGCTCGTCGGGTGTACAACCCGACTCCGCTTTGCGCCTTGCCTGCGGCCCCAAGGCGGGCCAACGCGCACCCATCCCAAAGCCCGACAGCCTCCAAAAGTGCAGCCATGCTGATTCCGGTCGTCTACCCGCCCCACGATCCCGCGCCGCCGCCGAAGTTTTCTCCGCCGCCGCCGCCTCCCGGGACGCCGCCGGAGCCGCCGCCCGAGCCCCCGCGCCCGGACGAGCCCGCGCCACCCCCCGAGGGCGACGTGCCCCGCGTGCTCTACCTGCTGCGCGTGCTGTGGCTGTGCGCCTTCCCGGTGGGCGTCCTCATTGCCGGCGTGGCCATGCTGCTGGGGCTGGAGCAGGCGCGCGAGACGCTGCTGTCGCTGGAAGTGGGCAGCGCGCAGACGGCCGTGCTCGTCTTCGCCTTCTGGCTGTGGCTGCTGCTGGCCTGGTACACCGGCCGGCTGCTGCTGGACCGGCGCTTCAAGCCCGACTCGCTGGGCGAATGCACGCACCCTGGTTTTGCCGAAGGCCTGCGCCGCTGGCTGCCGCGCGCGCTCATCCTTGGTGGCGGCCTGCCCATCAGCGCCTTCTTCCTGATGCAGCAGCGCGAGCGCCTCATCGGCGTGGGCCTGCTGGCGGTGACGGCCGCGCTCTATCTCTTCGTCTGGAAGCGGCGCGCCTGGCTGCTCAAGCTCGGCCCGGGCTCCTGGCTGGCGCGCTGGCTGGCGCTGGACTGGCGACGCGAGGCCATCGCCGCGATGGAGCGCGAGGACCGCATGCCCACGCCGTCGCGGGTGCTCGTCGTGCTGGTGTTGCTGCTGCAATGGGCCTTGTTCGCCGCGCTGCTGGCCTGGCCGGAAGCCACCGCGCGGTCCCTGGGCTCGCCCGCGCTGATGCTGCTGGCGCTGGGCAGCTGGATCGTCTTCGGCGGCATCCTGCTGACCTATGTGCCCAAGGCGCTGATCCGCATCCCGCTGACGCCGCTGCCGCTGCTGCTCTTCGTCGCCTTCGCGCCGCTGAACGACAACCACCGCGTGGCCGACCCGGAGCGCAGCGCGCCACGTGCCGTGACCGCCCGCCAGCCAGTCGACGCCTGGGTGCAGGCCTGGCTGCGCACGGCGGGTGCCGATGGCAAGCGGCCGCTCGTGCTGGTGGCCTCGGCCGGTGGTGCCTCGCGAGCGGCCTACTGGAGCAGCGCGTCGCTGGCCCGCCTGCAGGAGCTGGGCGAGGTCGAGGGCGTCAACTTCGCCGACTCGGTGTTCGCCGTCAGCGGCACCTCGGGCGGCGCCCTGGGCGCGGCCACCTTCGTCGCGGCGCTGGACGCCCGCCGCCAGGCCGTCGACGCCGCCGCCTGCACGCCGTGGAAGCTGGTGCGCGACTTCACCGGCCAGGACCATCTCGCCACGCCCGTGGGCGCCCTGCTCTACGGCGACCTGGCCCAGCGCTTCTTGCCCGTGGCCATCGCCGGCGTGGACCGCTCGCTGGCCCTGGAAGGCGTCTGGACGCGTGACTGGCCCAGGAGCCTGGCCCGCCAATGCGCGCCGCGCCCTGCGGCCCACCCCAACCCCTGGGGCCAGGCCATGACGGCCCTGCACGGCCGTGCCACCGCCGCCGAATGGCTGCCGCTGCTGGCCCTGAACACGGCCGCCCTGGCGCGCGGCCAACGCGTCTACCAGAGCGACTTCCTGCTGCCCAGCGGCGACGGCATCGACCTGCTCGACCCCTCGCTGGGGCTCGATGTGGACCGCCTCACGCTGGCCCAGGCCGTGCACAACAGCGCGCGCTTCCCCTACATCAGCCCGGCGGCGGCGGTCGTCTTCAAGGACGCCCACAAGGACGAGGAGACCGGCGACGTCGGCCGCACCTGGGACCGCCTGGGCGATGGCGGCTATGTGGAGAGCAGCGCCACGCTGATGCTGTCCGACCTGCTGCGCGACCTGGAGGCCAGTGGCCGGCTGCGCAACTGCAAGCCCGAGGACGACTGCGCGCGCCAGGGCATCCTGGACCGCTCGCGGCTGCGCCTGCTGCTGCTCTTCAACGGCCCGTCCGAGGTGGACGACTGGCTGTGCCGCGACGCGCCGCAGGCCGCCGACGCCCAGCCCGTAGACGGCCGCCGCTACCGCGCCCGCAACGTCACGCTCGACGAAGTCGGCGCCCCGCCACGCGGCATCCTGCACAGCAACAGCGCGCGCGGCCGTGACTCGACGGTGGAGCTCATCAAGCGCTTCGGCGGCTGTGGCCAGGTGGCCGAGCTGCGCCTGCCCGCGACGCAGGGCCAGCGCCCGCCGTCCATGAACTGGATGTTGAACAAGGCCTCGCGTGAGTTCATCGACGCGGCCTTGCTGGAAAAGCTGCCGGTGGCCGATTCCGACGTCGGCCCGGCCCAGGCGCAACTGAACGCCCACCTGCGCCAGGCCAAGGGCTGGCTGCTGCAGATGAAGTGAGCTGGCGCCAAGTGACACGGGTGCGGGCCACAATCCCGCCCGCCATGAGAACCCTGCTGTCCCTCTTCACCGCCCCGGAGCGTCGCGTCCTGTGGCGTGCGCTGCTCCTGCTGCTGCTTGCCGTCATCACCTGGCTGGCCCTGTCACCGGCCCCGCCCAAGACCGTCGATCTCGGCTGGGACAAGGCCAATCACACCCTGGCCTTTGCCGCGCTGGCTTTCAGCGCCGTCTGGGCGCTGTGGCAACGCCCGCGCCAATGGCCGCTGCTGTTCATCGCGCTGCTGGCCTATGGCGTCGGCATCGAGATTGCCCAGAGCTTCTTGCCACCGCGCGAGGCCGATTGGCATGACGTGGTGGCCGATGGCATCGGCATAGCTCTGGGGCTGCTGGCGGCCTGGCCCATCGCGCGGTTGAGCAACTAGGGGCTCGTCCTACAGTCAGTGCCCCTGCACTGACATACCGTTGGCAGCAGATTGCGCTACGGTTCAACCCCATGTCGACCGCCACGCTGCCGGACCTGCTCCGCGCCACCCGCGCCCACTCGCTGGCTCTCGCCGCGCCCCTGTCCGGCGAGGACGCGCAACTGCAGTCCATGCCCGACGCCAGCCCGGCCAAGTGGCATCTGGCGCACACCACCTGGTTTTTCGAGACCATGGTGCTGCTGCCCTGGTTGCCGGACTACTGCGTCTTCGACGAGCGCTGGCCGCGGCTGTTCAATTCCTACTACGAGAGTCTCGGCCCTCGCCACGCGCGGCCGCAGCGCGGCCTGCTGAGCCGGCCGTCGCTGGCCGACGTCAGGGCCTACCGCGCCCATGTCGACGCGGCGCTGGCCGACCTGCTGCCCCATGCACCGGCCGAGGCCCGCACGCTCATCGAGCTGGGCTGCCATCACGAGCAGCAGCATCAGGAGCTGCTGCTCACGGACATCCTGCACGCGTTCTCATGCAACCCGCTGCTGCCGGCATATGACGTGACATCGCCGGTGCAGGCCCGCGCGCCCGAGCAGGCCTGGCTGCGTCACTCAGGCGGCATCGTTGACATCGGCCACGGCGGCGACGGCTTCGCCTTCGACAACGAAGGCCCGCGCCACCCCGCGTTGGTGACGCCCTTCGAGATCAGCAACCGCCTCGTCACCTGCGGCGAGTTCGCCGACTTCATCGACGCCGGCGGCTACCGCGAGCCGCTGCTGTGGCTGTCCGACGGCTGGGCCGCTGTGCAGGCCCAGGGCTGGCAGCGGCCGGCCTACTGGCTGGAGGACGGCAGCGTCTTCGGTCTGCACGGCGTGCAGCCGCTGGACCCGGGCGCGCCCGTCATGCAGCTCAGCTTCTACGAGGCCTGCGCCTTTGCCGAATGGGCCGGCGCGCGGCTGCCGACCGAGTTCGAGTGGGAGGCGGCGTCGGCCCTGCAAGGTTTCCAGCAAGCGGCCGACCAAGCCTGGCAATGGACCCGCTCCAGCTACGCGCCCTACCCCGGCTTCCGGCCGGCTGCGGGCGCGGTCGGTGAGTACAACGGCAAGTTCATGGTCGGCCAGCAGGTGCTGCGCGGCGGCAGCCTCGCAACGCCCGCCGGCCATGCGCGGCCAAGTTACCGCAATTTCTTTCCGCCGGCCGCGCGCTGGCAGTTCAGTGGAGTGAGGCTCGCAAGATGAAACCAGGCATTGAATGGCGCCAGCCCAGGGCAGCGGCCGAGAACGAGCAATTCGCGGACGACCTGCATGCCGCGCTCAACCGCGCGCCCAAGGCGATCTCGCCCAAGTATTTCTACGACGAGGTGGGCTCGAAACTGTTCGAGCGCATCTGCGACCTGCCCGAGTACTACCCGACGCGCACCGAGCTGGCGCTGCTGCAGACGCACGCCGCCGACATGGCTGCGCAGATGGGCGAGCGGGTGCAGCTGGTGGAGTACGGCGCCGGTGCGCTGCGCAAAGTGCGGCTGCTGCTGGATGCGATGCCGCGTGAGAACGTGGAGTTCGTGCCGGTCGACATCTCCGGCCCGCACCTGCTGTCGGCCTGTGACGGCCTCGCGGGCGACTACCCGGGCCTGGCCATCCACCCGCTGGTGGCCGACTTCACGCGCCAGCACGCGCTACCGGCCTGCCCTGACGGCGCACGCCGCGTGGGCTTCTTCCCTGGCTCCAGCATCGGCAACTTCACGCCCAGCGAGGCCGACGCCTTCCTGCGTCTGGCGGCGGCCGAACTGGCCGGCGGCGGGCTGCTGATCGGCATCGACCTCGTGAAGGACCACGAGGTACTGCACGCCGCCTACAACGACGCGGAAGGCGTGACGGCCGCCTTCAACATGAACCTGCTGGAGCGAGCCCGCAAGGAACTGGGCGCGGAGTTCCCGACGGACGGCTTTCAGCACCTGGCCTTCTACAACCCGGCCTACCGCCGCATCGAGATGCATCTGCGCGCGACGCGGCCGCTGGAGCTGCAAGTGGGTGGCGAGATCTACGTCTTCAACGAGGGCGAGACGCTGCACACGGAGCACTCGCACAAGTACACGGTCGAGGGCTTCCAGGCGCTGGCGGCGAGGGCGGGGTTCAGGCCGGGGAAGGTGTGGACGGATGCAAACCAATGGTTTGCGGTGCTGTGGCTTGAGGCCGAAGCAAGCGGCACCTAGGGCGCTGTGAGCCAGGCTTTGGAAGTCAGGCGCCGTGGCGCAGGAACATGCACCACAGCGTTGCGTTGCCCAGGATGCTCCGCCCTGTCTCGGCAAAGCCGGCTCGCTCGTAGAACCGCACGTTCGACGGGTTCGCCGTCTCGAGGTAGACACCGGCGGACAGCGGGTCGGCAGCTGACCGATCGCAGAATGCCTTGAGCAGCTGTGCGCCCATGCCGAGGCCCTGCAGCGCTGGATCCATACCGATCACGCCGAGGTAGTAATGCGCAACGGTCGGCTTGCTCTTCTCGGCGATTTCGTCGTATGCCGTCATGCGATTGGTCAAGCCGGGAATGGCTTTCTCGAAGCGATCCCAGTCATCCGCGAAGCTGGTTGGCCAAGGGGGTGGCGCCGTGGTGTAGCCCATCGCTGCCCCACGAATGCCAGCCGTGTCTCGCGCCAGCAGCACCGGCATGCCGAGCGCGATGCGCGCGCCCATCAGCAGCGAGAAAAACTGCGTCAGGCGCGCCCGATAGTTGGGGCCGGTTTCGAGCAGGAATCCCGTGATCGGGTCTTCCGCGAACGCTGCTGCCAGGCAGCCCACGGCGCGCTCGATGTCAGAAGGGGCAGCAGCGGTGATTTGCATGACGCCTGACGTGTCGGGGCCGCCTCAGTGCAATGGCGGCGGCGCCTGACCGTCGGCGGCCGGCGGAGCCTGGGCCGCGTCCTGGTCGCGCCCCCAATCAGTCACCAGTTGCTCGAAGTCGACCTCGTCCAGCTCCGAGACTTCAACGCGGGCCATGCCCTCGCCCGTCGGCACGGTGTCGTCCAGGCTGCGCGGGCCGGCTGCGGCTGCGGGAGGCGGGCCACTCAACTGGCGCAGATGCCCCAGCAGGGCGGCCAGGGCCGGCGAGTCGGCCTGCTCGACCAAAATCAGCCCCTGAGCCAGCGCCTTGCGGATCAGCTCGGGCGGCAGCAGGGCCAGACCCGGCCAACCTTTGAGGACGAGCTGCTCATGCACGCGGACCAGATGGGGCATCGCGGCCGCCGCGTCGGGATAGCCCAGCAGCGCAATCTCGAGTTCGGCGCTGACGCGGGCGCCGCTGGCCGGGTCGACCGGCCCACGGGAGCGCCGCCGCTCGACCCAGACCAGGCGCGGGCCATGCGTGGTCCAACGCAGGCTGAAAGGCCGCTGGATCAGGCCGCGCAGCCACAGGAAGCGCGAGCGAAGGGAGCCGTCGCGCCCGCGACGGCGCTCTTTGGGCGCCGGAGGCTGCCGGGCTGGCGAGGAACTGGGCTGGGCTTGATGGCGCATGGTGAGTCCCGCAGCCTGCCGAGGCGGATGCATCGGCGTGGGCGGGATCCCCTGATGAGCCCGATTCTGGTGGTCCGGCGGGACTAACGGCATCCGACGAACTAGGGGCTGGCGCCGGCGCCCGGCGGTCAGCTTGGTAGATCGGGGTGAGCGCCCAGACCCCAACGATGACGTCGCGGCCAACGTTGGGGTTCACTTTGTTCACCCCATTAACCCACTGGGCTCTCAGTGAATACGCGGCATCGGGTAGTCGCCTTTCGTGATGACCAAATCGACACCAGTCACCCTGTCCTCACAGCCTGCCGTGTCCCGCCAGCGACCTGAAATCTCCACGCGAGTGAATGTGTTCGCCACGGGGCCGCGACGCCAAGCACCGTAGTAGCAGTCGCCCTGCCCCGAATGCATGCGGCGCCATCCCGGACCGAGTTGCTCTCCCAATTCGCGCATGCGTTCCGGCCGCGGGGCGTGGAACTGCATGCGCACCCACAGGAAGTGCCGACGCTCGGCAGCCATGCGGCGGTCATCATCGGTATACATCGCGAGACTCAGACGCTCGCCAGGCTGCGAGCCTGCGATGTCACAGACCACCTCTTGATTTGGCGGGTCGTCACGACACACAGCTGCAAGCTCTGCTTGGATCAGACGCATCATTTGCGCAGTCCGGGTCGGCACGTCAGCCTTGATCACCCGCTCCATCAGACCCAGCACACGGTGCACTTCAGCGCAGCTCGCGCAGTCTGCCGGCGAAGCAGGGGCTTGCGCGAGGGCCGAAGCGCCCCAAAAAAACAACGCCAACAAAAAGTAGCGACGATTGAGCATGCGACTTGGCGGAGATGGATCGCATCCATTCTCCCGCGCCAAGAGCCGTCAGATCGCCAACCGCTCCCGCACGCCGTCGGCCGGCATGTCCTTGCCCCGCCCGCGCATGACGATCTCGCCGCGCTGCATCAGCAAATACTGGTCGGCCAGTTCCTCGGCGAAGTCGTAGAACTGCTCGACGAGCACGACGGACAAGCCCTTGTCGTGGGCCAGGTGCTTGATGACGCGACCGATGTCCTGGATGACGTTGGGCTGGATGCCTTCGGTGGGTTCGTCCAGCAGCAGCACCTTCGGGCCTGGCGCGAGCGCGCGTGCGATGGCGAGCTGCTGCTGCTGGCCGCCGGACAAGTCGCCACCGCGCCGCGAACGCATCTTGGCGAGCACGGGGAACAGTTCGAATAGCTCCACCGGCAACGGCGTACCAGCGGGCTGGCTGCTCAGGCCCATCTGCAGGTTCTCGATGACCGTCAGCCGGCCAAAGATCTCGCGGCCCTGCGGCACGTAGCCAAGGCCGGCGCGCACGCGCTGATGAGTCTTCAGCTTGTTGATGGGCTCGCCGGCCAGCGTGATGCTGCCGGAGGTGACGGGCACCACGCCCATCAGGCTCTTCAGCAGAGTGGTCTTGCCGACGCCGTTGCGGCCCAGCACGACCGTGATTTCGCCCGGCTTAAGGTCGAAGCTCAGACCACGCAGGATGTGCGACCCGCCGTAATGCTTGTGCAGGTCCTGGACCTTGAGGATGTCATCGGCCAAGGTACACCTCGATCACTTTTTCATCCGATTGAACGGCGGCCATCGTGCCTTCGGCCAAGGTTTTGCCTTCGTGAAGGACCGTGACCGTGCGATGCGCGCCGGCCAGCGTGCCGACAAAGTTCATGTCGTGCTCGACAACGACCAGCGAGTGCTTGCCTTCCAGGCTCAGGAAGAGCTCCGCCGTACGCTCGGTTTCCTCGTCAGTCATGCCGGCCACCGGCTCGTCCAGCAGCAGCAGCTTGGGGTCCTGCGCCAGCAGCATGCCGATCTCAAGCCACTGCTTCTGGCCGTGGCTCAAGAGGCCGGCGACGCGCTGACGCTCCTCGGTCAGATGGACAGTCATTAGCAGCTCGTCGAGGCGGTCCCGCTGTTCGCCGCTCAGCTTGGCGCGCATCGCAAAGCGCGCGCCACGGTCGCCGACCAGCGCCAGCTCCAGGTTCTCAGCCACTGACAACGCCTCGAACACCGTCGGCTTCTGGAACTTGCGGCCGATGCCCGCGCGGGCGATCTGCTGCTCGCTCATCAAGCGCAGGTTCAGGTTGCTGCCGAAGAAGATGCGGCCGCTGTCGGGCCGGGTCTTGCCGGTGAGGCAGTCCATCGTCGTCGTCTTGCCGGCGCCGTTGGGGCCGATAACGCAGCGCAGCTCGCCAACACCCACCGTGAACGACAGCCCACCCAACGCCTGGAAGCCATCGAAGGCGACCTTGAGGTCTTCGACGTAAAGCGCCACGCCCTGGTTGAACACGGGCTCGCCGGCCGTGGCGATGCGGGTGAACGCCCGCGAGCGCGCTTCCGCGCCGGCTTCGAGAAGTTCTGGAGTCATTTCTTGAACCTCTTCGCCAAGCCCATCAGGCCTTGCGGCAGGAACAACGTCACGGCGATGAAGAGCCCGCCCAGGATGTAGAGCCAGCCTTCGGGCCACCAGGCCGTGAAGACGGACTTGGTGCCGTTGACGAAGAAGGCGCCGAGTACGGGGCCGATCAGCGTGCCGCGGCCGCCCACTGCCGCCCAGATGGCCATCTCGATGCTGGCCGCCGGGCTCATTTCGCCCGGGTTGATGATGCCGACCTGGGGCACGTAGAGGATGCCCGCCAGCGCGCACATCACGGCCGAGATGACGTAGGCGCTGAGCTTGAAGGCGACCGGGTCATAGCCCAGGAAGCGCACGCGGCCCTCGGCATCGCGGATGGCCTGCAAGATGCGGCCCCAGCGGCTTTGCGTCAGCGCCCGGGCGATCAGATAGCAGGCGATCAGCGCCACACCGCTGGCCACGCACAGGCCCACCTTCATGCCCGGCGTGTTCAGCGGCATGCCGGCAATGCGCTTGAAGTCGGTGAAGCCGTTGTTGCCGCCAAAGCCCGTCTCGTTGCGGAAGAACAGCAGCATGGCCGCCACCGTCAACGCCTGCGTGATGATCGAGAAATACACGCCCTGGATGCGCGAGCGGAAGGCGAAGTAGCCGAACACCGCGGCCAGCAGGCCGGGCACCGCGAGCGCCAGGAAGATCTGGCCGACCAGCGAGTCGCTGAGCATCCAGTGCCAGGGCAACTCCTTCCAGTTCAGGAAGACCATGAAGTCCGGCAGGTCCGACTGGTACTGCCCGTCGCGGCCGATCTGGCGCATCAGGTACATGCCCATGCCATAGCCGCCCAGGGCAAAGAAAAGCCCGTGGCCCAGCGACAGGATGCCGCCGAAACCCCAGATGAGGTCCAAGGCCAGGGCACAAATGGCAAAGCAAAGGAACTTGCCGAGCAGGCCGACGTAGAACTCGCTGAGGTGCAGCGCGTGGCCGGGCGGGAAGGCGAGGTGCAGGAAAGGCACGAGCAGCGCCAGCACTGCCACGGCGATGAGCAGAGGCTTTTTCATTCGACCGACCTGCCCTTCAGTGCGAACAGGCCTTGCGGCTTCTTCTGGATGACGAGGACGAGCAGCAGCAACAGCGCGATCTTGGCGAGCACCGCGCCCTGCCAGCCTTCCAGCAGCTTGGACAGCACCCCCAGGCCGAGGCCCGCGTAGACGGTGCCGGCGAGCTGGCCGACGCCACCCAGCACGACCACCATGAAGGCGTCGACGATGTAGCTCTGGCCCAGGTCGGGGCCGACGTTGCCGATCTGGCTCAGCGCGCAGCCGGCCAGGCCGGCGATGCCCGAGCCGAGCGCAAAGGCCATGGTGTCGACCTTGGCGGTGTTGACGCCCACGCAGGCGGCCATGCGGCGGTTCTGCGTGACGCCGCGCACCATGAGCCCGAGACGCGTCTTGGCCAGCAGCAGCGCCATGCCGCCCAGCACCAGGGCCGCGAAGGCAATGATGGCCAGCCGGTTGTAGGGCAACGTCAGGTTGGGCAGCAGCGCCCAGCCGCCGGACAGCCAACCGGGGTTCTCGACGGCCACGTTCTGCGCGCCGAACAGCGTGCGCACGGCCTGCATTAGCACCAGCGAAATTCCCCAGGTGGCCAGCAGTGTTTCCAGCGGGCGGCCGTAGAGCCAGCGGATGACTGTTCGCTCCATCGCTGCGCCGACCAGTGCGGCCGCGATGAAGCTGGCCGGCAGCGCCAGCCACAGGTAGTAGTCGAAGGCGGCGGGCAGCCAGGCGCGGAAGCCCTGCTGCACCATGTAGGTGGCGTAGGCGCCCACCATCAGCAGCTCGCCGTGGGCCATGTTGATGACGCCCATCAGGCCGTAGGTGATGGCCAGACCTAACGCGACAAGCAAGAGCACAGAGCCCAGGCTCAGGCCCGAGAAGAGCAGCTGGGCACGCTCGCCCCAGGCGAGGCGGTCGCCGATGGCGTCGATCGCGCTTTTCATCGCCGCCTTGGTGGCGACATCGGTCTCGCTGCTGATACGGTCCAGCAGCAAGGCGCGCGTCGTCGGGTCGGCGCTGCCGGCGAGCTCGACGGCTGCGGCGCGGCGCTGGGCGGCGTCCGTCGATGACAGCTTGGCGCCGGCCACCAGCGCGCCCAGTTGGCTGCGCAGACCGGCGTCGGTCTCGGCCGCCAGCGCACGTTCGTAGAGGGGCAGCTTGGCGGCGCTGGCGTCTTCGCGCAGCGTCGCCAGCGCCTTGGCGCGTGTATCGCGGTCCTTGGACAGCAGGGCCAGCCCCGCCAGCGCCGAGTCGATCTCGCGGCGCAGGCGGTTGTTCAGCATGGGCTCGTCGCCCTCGGGTGGCGCGCTGCCTTCCAGCGCCACGACCACCTTGCCCTCGCGCAGCCGCACGCGGCCGTCGAGCAGGGCATGCAGGTAGTCCGCCAGCGCCGGGTCGGCCTGAGCCACGGCCTCGTTCAGCGCGATGACGCGGTCATCGCCCTCGCCAGCGGCGATGCGGGCCAGCAATTCAGGCGGCAGCGCAGCCCAGGCCGAAAGGCCCAGCAGCGCCAGCCAACAACCGATCAGTAGTCGTTTGATCATGAAGATCCAAGCGAACGCAAACAAGTGACGCGCACGCTGCGCGCCATTGCAGTGGCTGCCGTGGAGCCGGCCGTGCCGGTCCACAGGCAGCACCCCGTCAGGCCGCAGCGGTTGCTGCGGCGCCGGACGGTCTTACTTCGTGGGCTCGTCCTTCTTGCCCTTGTTCTCGGGGATGTAGGGGCTCCACGGCTGGGCCTTGACCGGGCCGGGCGTCTTCCACACCACGTTGAACTGGCCGTCCGCCTTCACTTCGCCGATGAAGACCGACTTGTGCAGGTGGTGGTTCTTCTCGTCCATCTTGGACGTGATGCCCGACGGTGCCGTGAAGGTCTGACCGGCCATGGCGGCGATGACCTTGTCGGTGTCGGTGCTGCCGGCCTTCTTGACCGCCTGCGCCCACATGTTGATGCCGATGTAGGTGGCTTCCATCGGGTCGTTGGTCAGCGGCTTGTCCTTGTGGCCGGCGATGCCCTTGGCCTTGGCGTAGTCGCTCCACTTCTTGATGAAGGCGTCGTTGGCCGGGGCCTTGATGGACATGAAGTAGTTCCACGCGGCCAGGTGGCCTTGCAGCGGCTTGGTGTCCACGCCGCGCAGCTCTTCCTCACCCACGGAGAAGGCCACCACTGGCACGTCCGTCGCCTTCAGGCCCTGGTTGCCCAGTTCCTTGTAGAAGGGCACGTTGGAGTCGCCGTTGATGGTCGACACCACGGCCGTCTTCTTGCCTTCGGCCGAGAACTTCTTGATCTTGGCGATGATGCTCTGGTAGTCCGCGTGGCCGAAGGGGGTGTAGTCCTCCATGATGTCGGCGTCGGCGATGCCCTTGCTCTTCAGGAAGGCACGCAGGATCTTGTTGGTCGTGCGCGGGTAGACGTAGTCGGTGCCCAGCAGCACGAAGCGCTTGGCGCCGCCGCCGTCCTTGCTCATCAGGTATTCCACTGCGGGGATGGCCTGCTGGTTGGGCGCGGCACCCGTGTAGAACACGTTCTTGCTCAGCTCTTCACCTTCGTACTGCACGGGGTAGAACAGCAGCGCGTTGGTCTGCTCGAACACCGGCAGCACCGACTTGCGGCTCACGGACGTCCAGCAGCCGAAGACGACGGCGACCTTGTCCTGCGAGATGAGTTGCTTGGCCTTTTCGGCGAACAGCGGCCAGTTGGAGGCGGGGTCGACGACGACAGGCTCCAGCTTCTTGCCGAGCAGACCGCCCTTGGCGTTGATCTCGTCGATGGCCATCAGCACCGTGTCCTTGAGGACGGTCTCGGAGATGGCCATGGTGCCCGACAGCGAGTGCAGCACGCCGACCTTGATSGTGTCGGCAGCGTAGGCGGCGGGGGTGATGAGAGCGGCGGCGGCAGAAGCGGCCAGGGCCAGGGCAGAACGGCGAAGCATCGGTGAGACCTCCATTGGGGTTTGGGGATGAAGTTCGGTAGCCGACGGCACAGTCCGCAAGGCCCGTGCCAGCATGTGAACTTCATCACGCCCCACGACGGGCATCTTGAGCGCCACCGTTTTGGTGCAAACACGCCGCGAACGGCACCGTTGGTGTACCGCAGCATGCATCTGCGCACCAACAAGGGACGGCTTCGCCCCGATTCGTGCTCAGCCGGCCAGGCCGCGCAGGACCTGGGACCGGCTTCGGCTGACCGGCAGCGCGCGGCCGTTCTTCAACTCGGCGCTGAGCTGCCCGGTGGCCGTGCGCCGAAAGCGCGCTACCGCATCCAGGTTGACGATGCAGCCGCGGTGGATGCGCACGAAGCGCTGCGCGTCCAGCCTCTCCTCCAGCCGGGCCAGCGCCAGATGCAGCAGGTGCTCGGCACCATCGGCGTGCACGGCCACGTAGTCGCCTACCGCCTCGAAATGGCTCACGTCGCTCACCGCCACGGGGACGATGGCCGCGCCACTGCGCACGAACAGGCGCGTCAACGGTCCGCGCCCAAGCAGCTCGGCCAGGCGCTCCAGGGCCGGCGGGCAGGGCTCGCCCAGGGCCGCGCGCACGCGCTCCAGCGTTGCGTGCAGGCGCTCAGCGCCGAAGGGCTTGAGCAGGTAGTCCAGCGCGCCCAGCTCGAAGGCCGTGATCGCATGCTCGGCGTGGGCCGTCGTGAAGATGACCAGCGGCGGCGGCGTGCCGGCCTCGGTCAGGCGGCGCAGCACCTCGGTGCCGCTCAGGCCCGGCATCTGGATGTCCAGAAACACCAGTTCCGGCCGCAAGCGCTGGATCTCGGCCAGCGCCGCCGGCCCGTCGGCCGCCTCGCCGATGCAGTGCAGCCACGGCAGGCCGCGCAGCAGATGGCGCAGGCCGGCGCGGGCGACCGGCTCGTCGTCGGCGATCAGGGCAGTGACGGCGGCGGCGGTCATCGCCGTCATTCGTCCGGGTAGCGCAAGGGCAGCCGCAGCTCCGCGCGTACGCCTCGGCCGGCGGCGGCCTGAACGGTCAGCGAGGCGTTGCCGCCATGCAGCCAGCCCAGGCGCTCGCGCAGCCGTCGCAGGCCCGTGCCGCCCGCCTCCAACGCGGCCGGCTCGACGCCCATGCCGTCGTCCTCGACGACAACCAGCAACTGCCCCGCCTCCTCGCGAGCCCAGACCCGCACGGTCGTCGCCTCGACACGCGGCGCGGCGCCATGGCGCACGGCGTTCTCCACCAGCGTTTGCAGCGCAAAGCTGGGCACCAGCTCATCCAGGGCGGTCGGGCCGAACTCCGCATCCACGCGCAGGCGCTCGCCAAAACGTATGGCCTCGATGTCCAGGTAGAGCTGCACGACAGCCCATTCCTCGCGCAGCGTCACCTGCTCACGCGGGTTGTCGAAGCTCGCGCGCAGCAGCGCCGCCAGTTGCTCGGCCGCCCGCGTCGCGCGTTCGGGGTCGAGCGGGATCAACTGCACCACCGTGTGCAGCGCGTTGAACAGGAAGTGCGGATGCAGCTGGGCGCGCAACGCGGCGAGCTGGCTGCGCGCCTGCAGGGCCTCCAGTTGGGCATTGCGCGCGGCGGCCCGCTGGGCATAGGCGACGCCGGCGATCATCACGTAGAACCACACGCCGGTGACCAGGTAGGCCGCGATGCCGGGCCCGATGACCAGCACGACACGGCCCACGACCAGGCTCTCGACGACGCTGTTGGCCGCCACCCAGGCCACGGCGTACAACGCTGCGCCCAGCGCGTGTTTGGCGACAAAGCCCAGCTTCAGCGGATGCGGCCACGGCAGGCGCGCGGTGAAGCGGTGCACGACCAGCCCCAGCAGCGCGGCCGTCGCCATCAGCCGCAGCGAGTAATGCAGGGCCGACGCGAAGCCGGCGCCATGCACCGTCATCATCAGCACGGCGAACAGCGCCGCCACCGGCAACCAGCCGATCAGCCACTGCGCCCAGATCCAGGCTCGCCCCATCGTCGTCCTTCGGCCTATCGGTTCGCCTTGCGGGAGATGCGCTTGGCCACCACCGTCAGCGTCCCCTCCTCCCAGTTCGCGCCATTGTCCAGTGAGCGGTCCTGGCGCATCTTGAAGCGGTCGGCCGCAATCTCCAGGAAGCGCGTGCGCGTCAGCATGGGCTTGCCTTCGGCGTTCTGGCCGCTGCCCTCCAGCAGCATCTCGCCGTTCTGCCACTGGCCGCTGCTGCTGCCGAAGCGTGCGCGGTAGACGTCCAGGCCGCTGACCAGCCAGCGCTTGGTCTTGGCATCGAAGATGCGCTGGCTGTGGCTGAGCGCGGTCGGGTTGCCCGACGCGTCGAGGATGCGCAGCTCGTCGTCCAGGCCGTAGCCGTCGAAGGACTTCCAGGCCTTCCAGCTGCCCACCAGCTTGGGCGCGCCGTGGATCATCGCGCCCAGGCCGCTGACCTTGGGCGACACCTCCAGCTCCCACTGGCCGACGAGGAAGTCGAATTGCGCAGCCTCGGCCGGTGCGATGGCTGAAGCTGACGCAGTGCCGTGCTGCGCGTGGGCGATGCCGGCGACGGCCAGCACGAGGGACAGGACAAGGGCTTTCATGGTGTCTCCAAAAGAAGGGATGCCGCCAGCATCGCGACCCGCGCCGCGCCTGGCGAGGGCCAATTCGCCCAGTGGCACAACGGTGCCGTCGAGCGGTGTGCCGCGCGCCCGGCCGCTGCCTACATTGGCCGGCATGCAACACAACCCAGCACTCATCCGCCTGCGCGGCGTCAGCAAGAGCTACCCCGCCGCGGGTGGCGACTTCCACGCGCTGAGCGCACTCGACCTCGACATCGAAGCCGGCGAGTTCGTCGCAGTCGTGGGGCCCTCGGGCAGCGGCAAGTCGACGCTGCTGAACCTGCTCGCCGGCATCGACCGCGCCGGCAGCGGCGAGCTGAACGTCGCCGGGCAAGACCTGCGCGCCCTGCCCGAGCGCGCGCTGTCTCGCTGGCGCGGCCGCGCGGTGGGCGTGGTCTTCCAGTTCTTCCAGCTGCTGCCCACGCTGACGGCGCTGGAGAACGTCATGCTGCCCATGGACTTCTGCGACCAGTGGCCCGCTGCCGAGCGGGCCGAGCGCGCGCTGGCGCTGCTGGCGCGTCTGGGCGTGGCCGACCAGGCCGACAAGTTCCCGGCGGCGCTGTCCGGCGGGCAGCAGCAACGCGTGGCCCTGGCGCGCGCGCTGGCCAATGCGCCGGCGCTGATCCTGGCCGATGAGCCCACCGGCAACCTCGACTCCGCCAACGCCGAGGCCTTGCTGGCGCTGCTGGCCGAGCTGGCCCGCGAACAGGGTGTCACGGTCGTCATGGTCACGCACGAGGCGGCGGCCCTGGGCCAGGTGCAGCGCAGCCTGCGCCTGCGCGACGGCCGCTTGGTGGAGGACCGTCGCCATGCTTGACCGTCGTTCCCGCAAGACCTGGCGCGACCTCTGGCAGCACCGCGCGCGCAGCCTGCTCGTGGTGCTCGCCGTGGCGCTGGGGCTGACGGCGGCGGGCACCATCCTGAACGCCTGGGCGCTGGTCGAGCGCGCGACCGACCTGGGCTACCGCGCCAGCCAGCCGGTCTCGGCCACGCTGCTGCTGGACCGTGCCGACGCACCCGCGCTGGCACTGGCGCAAGCCCAGCCCGATATCGCCGCCGCGCGCCTTCGGCGCAGCGTGATGGCCGCCGTGCAGGCCAATGGCCGTGCACGCAACGCCGTCGTCTTTGCATTCGACGACTTCCAGCGCGCCGGCATCGGCCGGCTGCAGCCCGCCGCGCCGCCCGCCGATGGCGGCCTGTGGATGGAACGCTCGTCGCTGGACTTCTCCGGTGCCAGCGTCGGTGAGCCGGTGTCGCTGCGCCTGGCCGGCGGCGAGGCGCAATCCATGGCCATCCAAGGTCTGGTGCGCGACGTCAGCCAGGCCCCGGGCTGGATGGAGAACCTCGTCTACCTCTACGGGACGGAGGCGACGCTGACCCGGCTGGGCGCGCCAACGGGCTTCAACGAGCTGCAGGTCCGCGTGCGTGACAGGCACCCGACGCGCGCCGACGTGCGCCGCATCGCCGAGGCCTTGAAGGCGGCGCTGACCACCGCCGGCTACACGGTGAAAGGCGTCGACGTGCCCGAGCCCGGCCAGCACATCCATGCCGCGCAGATGGACTCGCTGCTGATGACGCAAGGCGCCTTCGGCCTGCTGGCGCTGCTGGCCTGCGGCTTCCTGGTCGTCAACCTCGTGGCCGCAATGCTGGCCGGGCAGACGCGCGAGATCGCCGTCATGAAAGTGCTGGGCGGCTCGCCGGGGCAGATCGGGACGATGGTGCTGGCGCAGGCCGGCGCACTGGGTCTGCTGGCCTCGGCGATCGCCGTGCCTGCCGCGCTGTGGCTGGGGCGCATCTACGGCGGGCTGAAGGCGGAGCTGCTGAACTTTCCTCTCGACGGCATCGCCACGCCCGCCTGGGCGGTTGCGCTGCAGCTGGCCGTCGGCGTCGCACTGCCGCTGGCCGCCGCCGCGCTGCCGGTGCGCGCCGCGCTGCGCCGGCCTGTGGGCGAGGCGCTGCGCGACATCGGCATCACGCGCGAAGGCCAGGCCTTGAGCCTCAGGCGCGGTGCCCTCGCCGCACGCTTGGTGCCCTACCTTGGCGGCTGGGCAAGGCCGCTGCTGCTGTCGGTGGGCAATGCCTTGCGGCGTCGTCAGCGCATGCTGCTGACCGTGCTGGCCTTGGCCAGTGGCGGCGCCGTCTATCTGGGCGCGGCCAACTTGCGCAGCGCGGTGCAAGGCTCGGTGGACGATCTCTTCAACGCCCAGCGCTACCAGGTGCAGCTGCGCGTCGGCGCGCCCACGCCGGCGTCCAGGCTGGAGGCGCTGGCGGCCGACGTGCCCGGCGTCGCCGCGGCCGAGGCCTGGCGCAGCCTGCGGGCCACCGGGCTCGCCGAGCCCGTCACGCTGTTGGGCCTGCCCGCCGGCAGTCGGCTGCTGACGCCGCGCCTGCTCGAAGGCCGCTGGCTGGCCGGGGGTGATGCGCGCGAACTGGTCGTCAGCCGTCTGCTGTTGAAACAGCAACCGGCGCTGATGGTGGGCAGCACGCATCGCCTGGCCGGCCAGGACTGGACCGTCGTGGGCCTCGTCGACAGCGGCCCGCAGGCGCTGGCCTACACGTCACGCGCCGCGCTGGACGCTCAGGCAGGCAACGACCTCGCGACCAGTGTGGTGCTGCGGCTGACCTCTCCCAACTCGCCCATCGCATTGCTGGATGCCGTGCAGCAGCTGCGCGAGGCGCTGGCCGAAGCCGGCATCAACGTCGCCGCGAGCCAGTCCCAGGTCGAGAACCGCCGCGTCGTCGAAGACCATCTGCTGATGGTGGTGGACTTCCTCGGCGCCATGGGCCTGGTGATGATCGCCGTGGGCGCCATGGGCCTGGCCTCGACGATGGGCCTGGCCGTGCTGGAGCGCCGGCGCGAGATCGGCGTGCTGCGCGCCATCGGCGCGCGTGACGGCGCCATCCTGGCAATCGTGCAGGTTGAAGGCCTGACCCTGGTCGTGCTGGCCTGGCTGGCATCGCTGCCTCTGGCCCTGCCCATCAGCGCGCTGCTCGAAGTCGCCTTCGGCCGCATCATGTTCAGCGTGCCGTGGCGGCTGGTGCCGAGCGCGGGCGTGGCATTCGGCTGGCTGGGGCTGATGGCGCTGATCTCGTTGCTGGCCTGCGCCCTGCCCGCCTGGCGCGCCTTGCGTGTGCCGGCGGCGCGGGCGCTGGCCTATGACTGAGCGGCCACGATCTGGCCATCACAGGCGCCAAAGCCGATGCGGCGAAAGCCCGGCTTCTGCGCAAAGGCGCGCAGGCCCAGCGTGTCGCCGTCGAGCACGAAGGTGCGCGTCTCGCCATTGGGCAGCGTGATGGGCTGCTTGCCGCCGCCGGTCAGCTCCAGCAACGAACCGGCTTCTTCCGGCTGCGGGCCGCTGATGGTGCCGGTGCCCAGCAGATCGCCCGGCTGCAGGTTGCAACCATTGCTGGCGTGGTGGGTCAGAATCTGCGCGAGCGACCAGTAGGCATGGCGCAGGTTGGAGCGCGACAGCCGCGTCGGCTCCGTCATGGCCGGCGTCTTGAACCAGACCTCCAGCTCGATGTCGAAGCTCGCATTGGCGCGGTGCGCGGGCGAGTCGAGATAGGGCAGCGGCTGCGGGTCTTCGGCCGGACGGGTGAAGGGGATGCGGAACGGCGCCAGCGCCTCCATCGTGACGATCCACGGCGAGATGGTCGTGCCGAAGTTCTTGGCCAGGAAGGGGCCCAGCGGCTGGTACTCCCAGGGCTGGATGTCGCGAGCCGACCAGTCGTTCAGCAGCGTCAGGCCGAAGGCGTGCTCGTCGGCCTCGTCGATGCCGAAGGGCTCGCCCAGCGCGTTGCCGGGGCCGACGAACAGGCCCAGCTCCAGCTCGCAGTCGACGCGGGCGCTGGGCTTGAAGACGGGCACGTCGGCATCCGGCGGCTTGACCTGGCCCCTGGGGCGGCGCAGCGGCGTGCCGCTGACGACGATGGAAGAGCTGCGGCCGTGATAGCCGATGGGCACCCACCGGTAGTTGGGCAATAACGGGTTGTCCGGGCGGAACAGCTTGCCAATGGCGCGAGCGTGGTGGATGCCGGTGTAGAAGTCGGTGTAGTCGCCGATGCGGCAGGGCAGCGTGTATTCGGCCTGGGCCTGCGGCAGGACGTCGACCTCGGGCGCACCGCGTTGAAGCGCTTCGAACAGGCGATGGCGCAGCGCCAGGCGTTCGCTGCCGGGGCGGGCCATCAGCGTGTTCAGGTCGGTGATGCCCCAGGCGCTCAGGTCCAGGATCTGGTCGCCAATACCCACGCCAATGCGCCAGGGCTCCAGCGTGCCCGAGCGGCGGAAGCTGCAGAAGGGCAGGTTCTGCAGCGGGAAGTCGGTGGCGGGGTCGTTGGCGGAGGCGACCCAGGAGAGGGCTGCGGCGTCGTGGGTGTGGTCAAGCATGGAAGTCATCTTTCAGGTCGCGCCAGCAGTCGGCATACGTCTTTTCAAGTGGCGCGTCTCGCAGCGCCCAGGCGGTGGGCTTCAAGGGCCAGCGCGTCTCGAACATGAAGGCCAGCGTGKCRTCCAGCTTGTGCGGCTTCAGGTCGGCGCCGCTGGCCTTGTCGAAAGCCTCGCTGTCGGGGCCGTGCGGCACATAGCTGTTGTGCAGGCTGGCGCCGCCGGGCTTGAAGCCCTCGGGCTTGGCGTCGTACTGGCCCAGCACCAGGCCCATGAACTCGCTCATCACGTTGCGGTGGTACCAGGGGGGCCTGAACGTGTCCTCGGCCACCATCCAGCGCGGCGGGAAGATGACGAAGTCGACATTGGCCCAGCCGGGCGTGTCGCTGGGGCTGGTCAGCACCGTGAAGATGCTCGGGTCGGGGTGATCGAAGCTGACCGTGTTGATGGTCATGAAGCGCGCCGTGTCCCAGCGGTAGGGCACCAGGTTGCCATGCCAGGCGACGACGTTGAAGGGGCTGTGACCTTGCGTCGCGCGCCAGAGCCTGCCGCCATAGCGCTTGACGATCTCGTACTCGCCCTCCTCCGCCTCATGCCAGGCCACGGGCGCCTCGAAGTCGCGTGCGTTGGCCAGGCCGTTGGAGCCGATGGGGCCCAGCTCGGGCAGGCGAAAGGCGGCGCCATGGTTCTCGCAAACGTAGCCGCGGGCCGGCACGTCGAGCGGGTCGACCTTGAAGGCCATGCCGCGCGGCAGCAGCGCGATGGAGCCGGGTGCGACTTCCAGGCGGCCCAGCTCCGTCGTCACGAGCAGCCGGCCCTGCTGGGGCACGAGCAGCATCTCGGCGTCGGCGTTCACCAGCGCACGGCGGCCCATGGCGCGCGTGGCGACGTAGGCGTGAGCGCTCATGCCGGCGATGCCGGTTTCGCCGTTGATCGCATAGGTGCGCAGCCCGTCGACAAAGTCGCCGTCTTCGTGCAGCGGCGTCGGCCCCCAACGCAGTGGATCGGGCGATGCGCACTCTCCTTCCGCCGCGCCGCTCTTCCAGTGCGCATGCGGCAAGGGCTCATAACCGCCAACAACGACGGATGGCCGGCGGCGGTAGAGCCAGGTGCGCTGGTTGTCGGCGCGCGGCGCGGTGAAGGCGCTGCCCGACAGCAGCTCGGCATAGAGGCCATGCGGCGCGCGCTGCGGGCTGTTGCGGCCTATGGGCAGCGCGCCGGGATGGGCCTCGCTGCTGTGCTGGTTGCCGAAGCCTGTGAGGTAGGTCAGTTCAGTCATGGCGTTCGTGATGGGCCAGCGCGAAAGCTTCTCGAAGCACCTCGCGGTCGCCGATGTGGTTGCACAGGATCAGGGTCAGCCGCGCAAGCCAGTCGGCCGCCGCTTCGTCGCTCAGGCCCGACTGGGCGGCGATGAGTTCGGCATAGAAGGCATCGGCCGCGTCCCCGAAATTTGGGGTCAGAGTCAATTTGTTCTTCGTCATGACAGCTCCCCGTGGGCTCGAGCGAGTGCCGCTCGCAGTGCGTCCGCGTCGAAGCGGTGCCAGCGCGCGGCGACAACGGCGTCGGGGCGGACCAGGTGGACGCTGCCCGGCCGGGCGCCGTAGCGCGCGGCGGCCACGCCCTCGGCCGGCAGCACGACGGTACGCACGCCGGTCGCCGGCGCCGGCCAGCCAAAGCACAGCAGCAGGAACTCGCCGAACTGCTCGCTCAGCCAACCGTTCTCCAGCGGTGCATCCGGCGCCGGGCAACCGGGCGCCGGGCCTTCGGACCAGGGTTCGGCATCGGGCGTACTGAGCGGCGAATCGATGTGGGCGGTAGGCGCAGACAGCCGCCCGCTGTTGACCAGCGGCCTGGCGAAATCCGTGCGCGCCGCCAGGTCCAGGGCGGCCTTGCGCAGGCGCACGCTCAGGGCGCTCTTGGGGCTGATGAAGTCGGTGGCCCGCGTCGAGTGGCCAATGTTGTCGTCGGCGGCCTCGATGCGCTCGAACTCGTAGGCATCGAACAGCACGTCGCCGCCCTCACCTGTCAGCACGGCAGCCAGTTTCCAGCCGAGGTTGTCGGCATCCTGCACGCCGCTGTTGGCGCCGCGTGCGCCGAAGGGCGAGACCTGGTGGGCCGCGTCGCCGGCCAGCAGCACGCGGCCGACGCGCAAGCGCTCGGCACGGCGGCAGCTGAACTGGTAAATGGACGACCAGACCAGCTCGAACTGCTCGCTGCCCAGCATCGCCGTGACGCGTGCCTTGATGCGATCCGCGTCGCGCTCGGCCTCGACGTCGGCATCGCGCCCAAGCTGGAAGTCAATGCGCCACAGGCCCTGGGCCTGCGCATGCAGCAGCACGGACTGGCCGCGATGGAAGGGCGGGTCGAACCAGAACCAGCGCTCGGGCCTGGCCGGGTCCAGCCCACGCGGCCGCACACCGGGCGCGAGGCGCACGTCAGCGATCAGGAAGCGGTCCTCGAAGACCTGGCCCTGGAAACCCAGCCCCAGCAGCGTGCGCGTGGGGCTGCGCGCGCCATCGCAGCCAACGACCCAATCGGCGCGCATGTCGAACAGGCCATCCGGCGTGCGCACGTTCAGCGTCACGCCACCCTCGTCCTGCTCCAGCCCGATCAGCTCATGCCGGCCGCGCAGTTCGATGCGCTGATCGAGCTGCACCGCGCGCACCAGCTTGGCCTCGACGCTGTCCTGCTGCAGGTTGACCATGGCCGGCATCTTGTGATGCGCCTCGGGCAGCAGATCGAAGGCATAGGCCTCGCGCTCACCATGGAAGACGCGGCCGCGCTGCCAGCGCACACCCTCGCGCGCGACCGCCTCGCCAACGCCCAGGCGGTCAAACACCTCCAGCGTCTTCTTGGCCCAGCAGACGGCGCGCGAGCCCTCGCCGATGCGGTCGCTGTCGTCGATGACGACGACCGGCACCTCGCGCCGCGCCAGGTCCAGCGCCAGCGTCAGGCCCACCGGCCCAGCGCCAACGATGACGACGGGGCGGCGCTGTGGCTGGCCGGAGCGCTGTTCCAGCGTCTGGTGATATGAGTACTGCGACGGCATCGTCAAACGCCTTCGAGGGCCTTCCACATCTCGACGTCCCGCTCGGCCGTCCAGATGCGCGGGTGCGCCGTGCCGCCGGCTTCGTCGAAGGCGCGGGTGACGTCAAACGGCATGCAGTGGTCGAAGATGACCCATTGGCCGTACTTGGGCCGCAACGCGGCCATGGTGCGCTGGTAGACCGGCTTCAGCTCCTCGCCCGCCGCCACGCCGGCCTGCACGGCGGCGTACAACTCGCTGACGAAGGCGCGCGTGCCGCCCAGGCCGGCGGCGACCTGCTCGGCGCCCTTCAAGGCCGGGCCGCGGCCGGGCACGAGGGCGGCGGCGCCCAGCGCGGCTATCGCATCCAGCGTCGCCGGCCAGTCGGCAAAGTGCGCATCGCCGCAATAGGGCGTCGCATCGAACTCGACCAGGTCGCCGCTGAACAGCACGCGTTCCTCCGGCAGCCAGGCCACCGTGTCGCCCGCCGTGTGGCCGCGCCCCGGCGAGAACATCTCGACCTTCACGCCGCCCAGGTCCAGCGTCAGCCGGCCCGAAAAGGTCAGCGTCGGCCAGGTCAGCCCTGCGGGCACGGACTCGACGTTGCGGAACAGCCGCGGGAAGCGGCCGATCTCGCTGGCCTTGTCCTGCTCGCCGCGCTCCTTGATGAGCGCCAGCGTCGCCTCGCTGGCGATGACCTGCTCCAGGCCCTCGGCCTTGAAGGCGCTGGCGCCGAGCACGCGCACTGCGTGGTAGTGGCTGAGCAGCACGTACTTGATGGGCGCCGCCGTCACCTCGCGGATGCGGCGGATCACGTCGGCGGCCATGACTGGCGTGGCCTGGGTGTCGACCACCATGACCGCATCTCGGCCGATGACGATGCCGGTGTTGGGATCGCCCTCGGCCGTGTAGGCCCAGGYGTGCTCGGAAAGGCGCTCGAAGGTGACCTTCTTTTCTTCCAGGTCGGCTTGCGAGGCAAAGGCTTTGGTCGTCATGCGGGTCTCCAACGTCTGACCGGAAATTTAGCCTATTACAAATTAATTCGCCAATATAGAATTTTTAGCATGAGCGACGTCAAGGGCAACGGCAAGGAAGCCAGGGGCATCCAGAGCATCGAGGTGGGCGGCCAGCTGCTGCTGGCGCTCGCCCACCAGGGCCGGCCCATGGCCTTGAAGGACCTCGCCCGCGAGGCGGGCATGACGCCGGCGAAGGCGCATCCTTATCTGGTGAGTTTCATCAGGCTGGGCCTGGTGGAGCAGGAAGGGAGCAGCGGGCCGTATGGCCTTGGGCCCCTGGCCTTGCAGCTGGGTCTCATCAGCCTGCAGCAGTACGACCCGGTGCGCCTGGCCACGCCGGTCATCGAGGAGCTGGCCCTGCAGATCGGCCACACGGTGGCGATTGCCGTCTGGGGCACGCGTGGGCCCACCATCGTGCGCGTGGCCGAGGGGCCGACGCCGGTGCACATCAGCATGCGACATGGCACGGTGATGAGCGTGGCCGGCACGGCGTCGGGGCGGCTGTTTGCGACCTGGCGCGCCGAAGACGCCATGGCTCTGGGCGAACCCCTGCCGGATGCGGCTGCACTGGCGGCGGTGCGAGAAGCCGGGCTGGCGACGTCGCGCGACGGCGTCGTGCTGGGCGTGAGCGCGGCGGCGGCGCCGGTCTTCGATGCAGCCGGCCGGCTGGTGCTGGCGCTGACGGCCATAGGCGCCAGTGCGAGCTTCGACACGGCCCCGTCGGGGGCGCTGACAAGCGCGCTGCGCGACGCCGCAGCCCGCCTGTCGCGCCGGCTCGGTCACTGAGACCCGAGCGGCAAGGCAGACGACAGGTTTCTTTTGGAAATCTATCGCAAACTATTTTTGCAATTTGAGCAGCATCTTTGCACCTCATATGTTGGGTACGACGATTCTATTTAATCAACCGCCCTCAGATATAACCAGAAGACAAGGCCAGCCAATCATAATTTTCCAACTTACAGCTTACATATATTGCCAGCCCGTCAAGTACCGTTAACTTACTTTTCTATTTGGCAAAAAGCATCGTCCTCAATGCCAACAATTGCGCTGAAATTCCAGAAATCTGTTTTAAATCAATGGCTTGCTTGATATTGAAATGACTCCGAGCGCCGAATGACCCCTCATTCACGTATTCCTTAATCGCCTTGCGTTTTTACCAACCAGGAAAATTGATTCACCAGCCAGCGCCCTGACCGGGCGTCGCGTTCTGGCCGAACCTTTTGGCAAACCACCCGTTTCGCCGATCCTTCCTGGAGCAGTGATGCACAAGCAAACCCGAGTTACCGCAGCGGTCCTGATGGCCGTGAGCGGCTTCAGCGCGTTGGCGCAAACCCCGCCGTCTACCCCGGAGACCCCGGCCACCCAGATGGAGCGTGTCACCGTCACCGGTTCAGCCATCAAGCGTCTTGATGCCGAGACCACCGTGCCGGTCACCGTCTTGAGGATGAGGGATCTTCAGCAGCAAGGCCTGACGACGGTGGAACAGATCCTGGGCTCGCTGACCGCCAGCCAGACCAGCCTGGGCACCAGCCAGGCCGTGGGCGCCTCGACGGGTGGCGCCTCCTTCGCCGACCTGCGCGGCGTTGGCGCCAACAAGACACTGGTGCTGCTGAACGGCCGCCGCATCGCCAACAACGCCTTCGATGGCTCGGCGCCCGACCTGAACATGATCCCGATGGCCGCCATCGAGCGCATCGAGGTGCTGCGCGACGGCGCCTCCGCGCTGTACGGCACGGACGCCATCGGCGGCGTCATCAACTTCATCACGCGCAAGGAATACCAGGGCGGCACCGTGACGGTGGGCACCGAAGTGCCACAGCATGCCGGCGGCAAGTCAGTGAACGCCAATGCGGGCTTCGGCTTCGGCGACCTGGAGACCCAGGGCTTCAACGTGCTCGGCTTCGTCGACTTCCAGAAGCAGGACAGCATCAGCGGCGCGCAGCGGCCGTTCAATACCCGCTATGCAGGCGGCATCTCCGGCTCGCCCTCGCCGGCCAACTACTACCAAGACCCGAACGTTTGGTACAACCCCGCCGCTCCGGCCTGTACGAACGGCGTCTTTATCGTTCCAGGCGGCGACGGCACCTCCTGCTCGATGACGACGTCCAACTTCGTGGACTACATCCCGAAGACCGAGCGTGCATCCGGCATGCTCAAGGCTGACGTGAAGCTGGGCGAGAACCATGTGCTGGGTGCGGAGTACTTCGTCACACGCAGCAACGTGAAGACGCTCATCGCGCCGGTGCCCTTCGGCTTCCTGCCGATGAACCGCCTGCGCCCGGACGGCACGGCCAACCCCTACTTCCCGACCAACGCGGCCCTGGACCCGGCCTTCGACGACGGCCTGGTGGGCGAGACGATGACCGACGGCGGCGCGCTGATCCAGCCGGGCTACGTCATCGCCCGCTGGCGCGACATGCCCAACGGCCAGCGCGGTGACAGCAACACCAACACCCAGCAGCGCCTGACGCTGTCTCTGGAGGGCACGCTCGCCGGCTGGGACTACGCCGTCGGCGTGAGCCGCAACCAGAACAAGGTCGACGAGAAGCTGACCAGCGGCTACGCCAGCGGCCCGCTGGTCTATGAAGGCGTGCTGACCGGCGTGATCAATCCCTTCGGCGCGCAGAGCACCGCCGGCCAGGCACTGCTCGACCAGGCCGGCGCCAGCGGCCTGATCCTGTACGGCAAGGGCACGACGACCAACATCGACGCCCGTGCCAGCCGCGAGCTGGGCGACTGGTTCGGCGCAGGCCGGGCAGCGGCAATCGCCGTGGGCGCCGAGTTCCGCAAGGAAAAGTTCGTGCAGCAGGCCAACCCGGACTACGCAGCTGTCGTCATCGACTCGACCGGCATCGACCCGGCCACCTACAGCGCGGGCTCGCGCAAGGTCTCCGCGGCGTACACCGAGCTGAACGTGCCGCTGCTGAGTTCGCTCGACATCACGGCCGCCGTGCGGTACGACAAGTACAACGATTTCGGCAACACCACCAATCCGAAGATCGGCTTCCGCTTTCAACCGAGCAAGCAGGTGCTGGTGCGCGGCTCCTATTCGACCGGCTTCCGCGCACCGTCGCTGTATGAGCTGAATGCAGCGCAGACCTACACCAATTCCGGCAACGTGGCCGACCCGTTGCTTTGCCCCGGTGGAGACGGCACCGGTCCCAATTCGGTGTGCAACAACCAGTTCATGGTGCTCAACGGCGGCAACCTGACACTCGAACCTGAAAAGAGCAAGAACGCCACGCTGGGCCTCATGGTTCAACCCATGCCCGACCTGAACGTCGGCCTGGACTTCTGGTGGCTGCGCCTGAAGAACCAGATCGGCGTCGTTGGCGACGACTCGTTGTTCGACGCTGCCAACTACGCACTCTTCAGCCAGTACTTCCACCGCAACGGCAGCAACCAGCTGTCCAGCAATGGCAACCAGTGCCCGGGCACCAACTGCGGCTACGTGGACGTGCGCCAGCAAAACCTTGGCGGCACCAACACCAACGGCGTGGACATCACAGCCAACTACCGCCTGCCCACCGCGGTCGGCACGTTCACCTTCGGCCTGAACAGCACCTACGTGGCCAAGTACGAGTACCAGGACTTCCGCGGCGGCCCCTGGAACCAGAACGTGGCTGTCTATTCGGGCGCGGGCCCGGTCTTCCGCTGGCAGCACACGCTGACGGGCATCTGGACCCAAGGCGCTTTCACGGTGGGTGCGACGGGCCACTACAAGTCGGGCTACATCGACTCCGACCCGACCAACCACGTGAGCAACTACGCCACGCTGGATCTGTTCGGCTCCTGGAAACCAATGAAGAGCACCACGCTGACGCTGGGCGTCCGAAATGTGACCGACCGCGATCCGCCGCTGAGCTACCAGACGCAGGTCTTCCAGGCTGGCTATGACCCGCGCTACACCAGCCCCATCGGCCGCGCCTACTACGCGCGGGCGTCCTTCGACTTCTGATCGACGGTCTGCGCCGTCAAGCAAAAGGGGTCCCATGGGACCCCTTTTTTATGCTCGGCGACGTTGCCGAAATGACCCCGACGGGCTCAGACCACAGGCAGTTTGGCCAGCATCGCGGCCTCGGTGGCCTCGTCCCAGAACAGCGGGTAGAGGCAGCGCGCCGTCGCCAGCAATTCGGGGCGACCGCCCAGCAGCGCGATCTGTTCGCGCGCGGTCGAAAAGTCAAAGCTCATCAGCACGGCCGGTGCGTCCACGCGCGGGTTGTGGCGCGCCGTGGTGTAGGGCATCAGGCCCAGCCAGCGACGATAAAACGCCACATGACGCGGGTTCACCTCGATGACGAGGCGCGCAACCCGGGCACGGCGATGGGCATGCAGATAGCCGAGGTGAAAGATCTGGGCCAGGACGCGCTTGGGTTCGTGGGAATGCTTGTCGACCGCCAGACCACCGAATTCGCACAGCGTGATACCCGCAGCGCGCCACTCAGCCATCTCTTCCTTGAACAGCGTGTCGGCGTGCAGGCCGCCGGGGCCATCGAATCGCACGGACAGCGTGCCGACGATCCTGTCGCCGTCGTTGGCGGTGCAGACGATGTCACCCGCCTCGTTGCGGCTGCTGTAACGCTCCCGTGAAACCGCCAGGCCGCGATCACCGTAACGTCGTTCCACCAAACCCAATGCGTCGCCGTCCAGCGCACCGAAGTCGCTGTTCATTTCCAAGGGCGGACCGCCGAAAGGATTGAGCGGCGTACGACGACTTTCTTTGAAATTTGGGAACATCAACTGCTTCCTTGGCGCCCGATGCACCGAGCGCCGAAGTCTAGGGATTGGAAGGTGACTTTTCCCTACAGCAAACAGACGGATACATCTGCTTTCCCTAGGATGTGGCCGCAAGTCACTTGAATAGGTGACGTACCGACAGCAACGTTTCAGATTTCCCGGAACAAACACAGTAAGAAAGAAGGCCACGCATGCGTGGCCTTCCCGTCAATGCGAAACCGGCCGGACGGCTCAGGCGGCGTAGCGGGCCGCCAAACGGTTCATGTTGGTCATGGACAGGCGGTGCATCTCGATCAGCGCGATCAGGCCGTTGCGATGCAGCTCGAGCACCTTGGCGTCGGGCAGTTCGCTGTACTTCTTCTCGTCCAGGGCCAGGAAGCCCTCGACGTCCAGCTTTTCGCCATTCGGCAGCGTGGCTTCGAAGCGCATGTCCTGCAGCAGGTCCAGTTCGACCAGCAGATTGCAGATCAGGCGGGTGCGCTCGGCTTCCTGCTCGAAGTTCTCGAGGAAAGCACGGGCGTTCAGCAGGAACTCGGTCGGCTCGCCGTTGGCGAACAGTGCCTCGCCGGTAGTCTCGCCGAAGCCGGTCCACTTGCTGTCGTAGCAGACGGCCAGACTGTTGGCGTTGCCGTCCAGACGGGCCATCGCGAAAGGATAGCGGCGCACATAGGCCGGCACGTAGGTGGCCGTCCACTTGTCGCCATCGACGAAAAGGTTGGAGCCGGGCTTCAGGCCAAGCACGGCCAGCGGCGCGACCGGCTGCTTGCCGTCGGCGGCAGCATCACCGGTGCGCACGAAGACGACCGGGAACTCCTTGCAGGCGTCACCGAATTCCACGGCAGCCAGGAAGACCGAGTTCTGGTCGGCCACGCGGCTGACGACGGGGGCGGCCGTGTCGAGCTTGAGGTTCTTGTGGACTTCACGGTCCAGCGGCTGCAGTTCGCCGTACATCGGGGGGTTGCTCATGTGTTTCTTTCTCCAGTTTCAGCGGCCAGACGACTGACCAGCACTTTGTCCACACGTTTACCGTCGAGGTCCACGACCTCGAATCTCCACGCGTCCCACTCCACGACATCGGTCGTGCGCGGCAAGCGCCCCAGCAACAGCATGATCATGCCGGCCAGGGTGTTGTAGCGCCCACGGTCCTCTTCGGGCAGTTCCTTCAGCTCCAGGCGGTCCTTCAGCTCGGGCACGGGAATCAGGCCGTCGATCAGCCAACTCCCGTCCGAGCGCTGCACCGCCCAGGCATCGCCATCGCTCGGGGCATTGAACTCCCCGGCAATGGCTTCCAGCACGTCGCGCACGGCAATCACGCCCTGCACCTCG
This sequence comes from Roseateles sp. P5_E8, assembly GCF_054177665.1. Taxonomy (NCBI): domain Bacteria; kingdom Pseudomonadati; phylum Pseudomonadota; class Betaproteobacteria; order Burkholderiales; family Sphaerotilaceae; genus Roseateles; species Roseateles sp. P5_E8. The sequence continues at coordinate 176,772 of NZ_JBGCUM010000004.1, forward strand.
CCGTACTCATCGACGACGAAGACCAGGGGCGCGTCCGAGACGCGGAAATGCTCCAGCAATTCCATGCCCGACAACGTCTCGGGCACGAACAGCGGCGGCTCCAGGCCCGCCATCAGGTCCAGCGGCAGGCCTTCCAGCATGCCTGCCAGCAGGGCCGGGGCATTGGCCACGCCCAGCACTTCGGTCAGGCCGTTACGGCAGACCGGGTAACGATTGAAGCCGTGCTCGCGCAGAACCGTCAGCACCTCGGCGGGCGTCGCATCGACCTCCAGCCAGGCGATCTCGGCGCGCGGGATCATCATCGAGCCGACCTGGCGCTCGTCCAGGCGGAACACGTTGCGCACCATCTGGTGCTCATGCTGCTCGATGACGCCGGCGTCCAGGCCCTCTTCCAGGCTGGCCGCGATCTCCTCTTCCGTCACGCCACGCTGCCCCTTGTTGCGCAGGCCCAGCAGGCCCAGCGTCGCCTCGGTAGCGAAGCTCAGCAGCTTCACCAGCGGCCGCGTCGCCGTGGAGATGAGATTCATCGACGGCGCGACCAGACGGGCCACGGTCTCCGGGTAGATCTGGCCGACTCGCTTGGGCACCAGTTCACCGAAGACGATGGTCAGCAGCGTGATGATGACGACGACCAGCGCGGTGGCTGCGATCTGCGTCGCCTCCGGGCGCAGGCTGAATGTGCCGCTCAGCCACTGCGACAGCGGGCCGGAGAAGGCCGCGTCGCCAACGATGCCGTTCAGCACGCCAATGCTGGTGATGCCGATCTGCACCGTGGACAGGAATTTGGTGGGGTTGTCGTGCAGGTCCATCGCGGCCTGCGCGCCCCCCTCGCCGCTTTCCACCATCACCTGCAGCCGCGCCTTGCGGCTCGCGGTCAAGGCCATCTCCGACATTGCGAACAGGCCGTTGAGGAAAATTAGAAAGAGAACGAGCGCGGTATCCATCTAGAGCGCCGGGCCTGGGGAAACCCGAGGCGGCGCGGGGTCGAAAACGAAGCCCGGGAGACTAGCAGATGGCCATGACGCCGCCCATCGCACATTCCCGGGTCATCATGGTTCAGTAGCCAACACCTTGCCCAACATGGCCTCGCAACGGTCAGCCGGGCCGCAACCGTGCTGAGACCGGAATGCAGCGCGGCCGGCACCCCCTTAGCATGCGGGGATGAACTACCTGATCGGCGATCTGCAAGGCTGCTGCGACGCCTTCGAGCGACTGATGGCTCGCATTGACTTTTCGCCCTCGCGGGACCGGCTCTGGTTGCTGGGTGACCTCGTCAACCGCGGGCCGCAGTCCCTGGCCACGCTGCGCCGGCTRCAAGGCCTGGGCAGCGCGGCGACCTGCCTGCTGGGCAACCACGACCTGCACCTGCTCGCCGTCGCCCACGGCGTGAGGCCGCAGCACCGCAGCGACACCCTCGCCCCCATCCTGCAGGCCGACGACCGTGAGGCGCTGCTGCACTGGCTGCGCCACCAGCGCCTGGCCGTGTTCGAGGCCGGCTGGCTGATGGTGCATGCCGGCGTCGTGCCGCAATGGAGCCGCGACGACACGCTGGCCCTGGCCGGCGAGGTGGAGGCCGTGCTGCGCGGCCCGGCCCTGCCCGACTTCCTGCATGCCATGTACGGCAACGAGCCATCGCGCTGGCGCCCCGATCTGGCCGGCTCAGATCGCCTGCGCTTCACCGTCAACGCCCTCACCCGGCTGCGCTTCTGCACGGTCGACGGCGAGATCGACTTCAAGACCAAGGACGGCGCGGGCGCGGCGCCTGAAGGCTACCTGCCCTGGTTCGACGTACCCGGCCGGCGCACGGCGGACACGCCCATGGCCTTTGGCCACTGGTCAACGCTCGGGTTGCTGGACAGGCCCGCCCTGCTGGGGCTGGACACCGGCTGCATCTGGGGCGGCCAGCTGACGGCAGCGCGTGTTGACGGAGCGGCCCGGGAAATCATCCAGGTGGACTGTGAACAGGCACAGAAGCCAGGCGCCTGATCGGGCTCGTAGAATGCGCACCCTTCGGAAGCTTGGGGGAGCGGTTTAACCCAACGGTCTTGAAAACCGTCGGCCGGTAACGGCCCGTGAGTTCGAATCTCACAGCTTCCGCCAGTGTCGCGTTCGCTCAAGGCAGCGTGCCCGTCATTGCCTATTGCTGAGCACACCGTGTCGCCGGTCGTTGCCGGCGGACGACTGCACTTGGCGAGACCGCACAAAGGGTCTTACAAAGGGCACGACGACCAGGCCGTTGGAAGGGGTTCTGGGCCCTGGGTACGCTGGCCTTTTTCGACATCTCGGATGAAGTCGGAAAGGTGGCGAATCGAGTCGTTCGTTGCCGGCGTTTTCCGCGCGCAAAGTACAGGCGCTGGAACAACAGCGTCGGCGGGGTTGACATCTTGGATGCACAACCAGTCCTCTACCACTTGAGGACGGGTGGCCACGATGCCGCGGATGAGGTCGGACATGAAGGCGCTTGAGTAGGTCATGGCGGTTCCGTCTGTGAATGGTTCAGGGCTTGACGGGGTTCAACGTCAGCAAGGTGATGTCGTTGCTGCGCATGGGCACGGTGAAGTTCAGCAGACCGTCCTTGCCGACGTTGACGGTGCGTTTCACCTCGGGCTGGTCTCGCGTCAGCAGCTGTAGCTTGGCGAGCTGCGCGGCGTCGAGGTTAATGGGCGCGCCCATCTCGAGGTAGGCGGTGTAGGCGTCGTTGGCCTTGTAGCCGGCGCGGCGCAGCTCAAGCCGATAGGCGCCGGGCTTCAGGTTGCGCAGCGCGAGCTTGACCRCTGGCGCCGCGCCGTTGGGCAACGGCTTGGCGAAGAACACGCCGTTGCTGATGCTTTTTTGATCGGGATGCTGCCAGTCCCATGCCACGACGGCCGTCTTGTCGCCGTCGACCGCGGCCAGTACCTTGTCGTCGGCGCTCGGGATCTCATGGCCGCGCAACGCGTTGAGGTACTTGTAGGCGAACCAGGTCGTCTTGCGCAGGCCATCGCGTGTCATCAAGCCGAAGCCCCCATGGAAGGCGCGGGGCGGCGGGCCCGGCTCCTCGAACAGGTCGCTGTAGGTCCAGTAGCTCATCGCCTGCGCATAGCCTCGCGTGGCGCGCAGCTTGGTCAGGATCCACGGCGCGCTGATGTAGCTGTCGTGCACCTTGTCGTACGGGTTGTAGCTGGTGCTCCACTCGGTGAGGTACAGCGGAATACCGGGGAACGGCGAGGCTTCGATCTCTTTGCGATTTCGGCGCACGTCGCCGACGATGGCGTCCGGGTTAGGGTCCAGGATGCGGTCCGACTTGCCGAACTCGTCGAGGAAGCCTTCCGTGACGCCGTAGGTGTGGGTGGTGACGAAGTCGACCGGCACGCCTTCCTGCTTGGCATAGGCCAGCAGCTCGGGCACCCAGAAAGCGCCGGCCGTCGCGGGGCCGCCGACCCTCAGCCCGGCGTCCACCTTCTTGAGCGTGCGCGCCGTGTTCGCGTACAGCTCGAAATAGGCCTTCTGGTCGGCCTTTTCCCAGAAGCCGTCGAGGTTGGGCTCGTTCCACACTTCGAACGGCCACTTTCGCACTTCTTCGATGCCATAGCGCTGGATGAGGTGGCGCGCGAAGGCGTCGATCAGCTCGGACCACGGTCCCGGCTGCGGATGCGAGGTGTTGCCCTTCCAGTAGAAGATCTTCAGGTCGGAGGTTTTCATCACGGCGGGTGTGAAGCCCAGCTCGATGAAGGGCTTGACGCCACTGGCCAGCATGCCGTCGTACAGCTTGTCGATGCCGGTCCAGTCGAACACCAGCTTGTCGCCGTCCTTCTTCACCGTGCCGTAGACGTCGTGAAAGATGTCGTGGAAGCGCACGTAGCGGAAGCCCAATTCGTCCGCCGCTGTCTTGAGTTGGGCGAGGTTCTCGGGGCGGCCGGTGGTGCCCGGGTAGTCCGCGCCGACCGAGAGATCGAAGAAGCGGTCCATGGGCTGGGTGGCTGCGGCGCGGTCCAGTGTCACCACGCGAGCGGCGGGAGTGGCCGCAGGCGTCGCGGCGCACAGGCCGAGTGAAAGGAGCGTCGCTGCGAGGCTGATAACGCCTCGGGGAAGGGTAAGGGAGGTGTTCATTGGATGATTTGGGAGGACTTCAACCGCAGGCAAGTGCCCGCTCCAATCCGGAATGGGCCAAGGAATTCAAAAATAAGGCCCGCCATGCGGCGGACCTTCGGACACCCTCACAGGAAATTACAGACCCGAAATCGGAGGAAACTCGGAAGTGCCAAGCATGGAACCAAGTAAGTTCCAGTCCAGGACCGTACCGGTCGTCGCGTCGAAGAGGTCGTTTTGAATGTTCCAGCCGGTGCCACTGAAACCAAGACTGTTGATCTTGTTCTGCACGTATTTATTCCAGTGCGTGACCGACCGGTAGTTCTGGTCCTTGTATGAGCCGGTCAGCTCGGGAAAGTGCTTTACCTCCGCTTTGTATTCGCCGATCAGCACGGGGATGCCCCGGTCGGTGAAATACTTCATCTTGGCGAGCTGAATATCAATGAGGCTCTCGTCGTTCCCCGCCGCGACGTTGCGATTCGTCAACTGGTTGCTCACTTTGTAGTTATATCCCCAGAAGGCTTTCCAAGTTCCCCACGACTCGTCCGTCGTCATCAGGGTGTAATCGAAGGGATCGTAAAAGTGCACCTCGACCATCCGCTTGTTCGCTGGATCCGAAGGTAGATTCTTCCCCCAGTTGATCGTGTTATCGATATTGGTGTTAGGCCCCTGGACGATCAGCCAGCGAACGGCATTGCCGCCGCCGTTGGCGCGCATCGCGTTGATCCAATTCTGCTGGTATTGGTAGAGCACATCGGTCTTCGCCTGGGATGCCGCGTCAGGTTCGTTGGCGACCGCGAAGGACAATTTGTCGCTGTCATACCATTTGAAGGTGTTCGCAACCTGGGTCCATATATTGATCAACTTGGCGTTGATCGCAGGGTCGTAGGAGTTGAAGCCGTTGCGTTCGAACCAGCCAAGGTCATAGTGGTCGTTGATGATGACGTACAGGCCATCGGCGAGGGCCCAGTCGACCGTCTGCTTGACCTGGGCCATGAACGCGGCGTTGATCGTTCCGTTGGTGGAATTGAAATCCCACGCCACAGGTATGCGCAGGGTTTTGAAACCCCTGTCCCTGATGGAATCGATCAGCGCCTTGGTCGGCGGCGCATACCCCCAGAAGGAATCAAAGGTGTTTCCTAGGTTGATGCCGGGATTCGGCATGACTTGGGCCGCTGCGGCCGCGCTGGGCACGGTGATCGCGAACGCCTGGGTGGTCTTGGCGCCGCAGCTGTTGGTGTAAGTGGCGGTGGCCGTGCAGCTGGCGGCGGGCGTGATGGTCTGCTGGCGTGCCGAGCCCGACGTGCCGCAGCCGCTCCAGCCCCACGAACCGCCGCTGACGGGCTGCGGGCCGAGGATGGCCGAGTTGCCAGCGGTGACCGTGGCTGAGGATGTCTGCGTCCAGGAGCCGTTGGCGCTGATGTAGGGCGTGATGGCTGTCGGCGCGCAGCTGCTGCCGCGCGTGGCGCTGGCCGAGCCGGAGTTGTAGCTGCCGGCACTGGTCGTGAACTTGACCCAGTACCAGTAGGGCGTGCCGGTGTTGGCCGAGGCGTCGGCGTAGGTCCGGGCGCTGCTGCCCGGCACGGCGATGCGGGTCCGGCCCGCAGGGTCGGCGTCGGTGTCGCGGTAGACCTCCAGTGACGTGACGGTGCCACTGACGGTCCAACTGAGCTGGTTGTTGTTGGCCGAGCCGCTGGCGCTCAGGCAGACGGTGRCACCGCCGCCGCTGCCGCAGCTTTGCGCCTGCGCGAGGGTGCCTGCGCTTGCTCCGAAGGCAAGGAGCAGTGCGGGTATCAAGGTTCTCATGTTGTACCTTTCAAGTTTGAAAGTGCTCGGCCGGTTGTCTCCTCCGGACTCGAGCGTTATGGAAGGACGCAGCTCAGTACATGGGCTTGCATCCCGACAACTCCGATGTGTTGTGGTTCACACGCACGGCGAAGATCAGCGGGAATCGCCGGTGGGTCCGACGCGGTAGTAGTCAAAGTCCACACGGCCGCCGGCGGTCTTCGTCGAATAGAAGAAAAGGCCGTAGCGATAACCCATGAAGTGCTTTGGGTACGAATAGGTCAGTCGCGAGGGACGTCCGATGGGGGTCCAGGATTTGCCGTCAAGGCTGTAGGAGAAGCGAGCGACCTCGGGCGCGGGCTCAAATTCGCTTTCGACCTTGAGGTGAACGGTTTTGCCAGCGAGGGGAATGGCGGCGATCTCTTCGGGCTTGTCGGAATCAGCGCTCACCATGACGAGAGACCTGACGCCATCAGTCATCCGGACGCCGACAAAACCGTACTGTTTCTGGAAGACGGTGAGGCCGGCCACGTCGCCGTCCTTCATGCCGCTCACATCGATGCTTGTCGTGGCGGAACAGGCAGGGCCAAAGGTGCGTTGGGTGAGGGTGTTCGTGGCCTCCGGCAACGTGGCAACGACCCGGCTGGTGGTGAGGCTCAGGTGGCCCGGGCGCTTGGTGAGCGACCAGTCGCTGGGCCTCGGGTTGTGATTCCATTGCCAGGCGAGCGGCAGGGCGGGGTCGCCGGGCCGGCGGTCGAATTCATCCGAGGCGACGATGCCGGAGGCGCCGGAGACGCCCTGTGCGCCGGCCGGGATGTCGAGCGTCATGGGCACCTTGCCGTTTTCGCCGAGCACGGGCCAGCCGTCCTTCCAGGTCACGGGCACGAGGTAGGGAATGCGACCGACGGCGCCGTTGCCCTTGAAGAGATAGGCGTACCACTTGCCGTCGGGCGTGTCGATGAGGCCGCCCTGGGCGATGCCGCGGTCATCAAGCACGATGCGACCCTCGTAGGGCCCGTCGATGCGGTCGGCGCGGTGGACGATGACGGTGGGCGCCCAGCGGCTTGCGGGCGAGGCGATGTTGAAGAAGTAATAGCGGCCGTTGATCTTGGATAGGTGCGTACCCTCGCCATTGAGCCCGCCCAGGTCGCTGCCGAAGATGGTGTTGACGTTCTCGACGAGAACCTTGTTCACGCCGCCGGGCTTGATGCCGGACAGATCGGATTTCAGCTCGACGAGCGTGATGCGCCCGCCGCCGTAAACCATGTAGACGCGACCGTCATCGTCGAAGAACAGGCTGTGGTCATGCAGCACGGGCTCGAAGCTCGTCTCCTTCCACGGGCCGCGCTCCGGGTCACGCGTGGTGTAGATGTGGGTGCGTCCGCTGGTGTACGAGAAGGTCGAGGCATAGAACACGCCGTCGTGGTAACGCAGGCTGGGGGCCCAGGAGCCGGCCGCGTAGGCGTCCTTGCCGTTGTCGAGACGCATGGCGTCGTTGTCGACAAGAGTTTCATAGGCGTAGGAAGCCATGCGCCAGTTGACCAAGTCCGTCGACTTCATGATCGGCAGGCCCGGACTCATGTGCATCGTCGTGCTGCTCATGTAGTAGGTCTTGCCTACGCGGATGATGGCGATGTCCGGAACGTCGGCCCAGATCAGCGGGTTGTGAGCAGGAGCTGCCTGTGCCGCCGGAACGGCCTGAGACGCGACGCAGAGCACGAGGGCCATCACGAGCGAAAAAATCGCGCGGTTCATGAGGCGGGTGGGAGAGCCGGCGCAATGGCGGCCCAGGTTGTCAGCGTGTTTGTCCATGTTTTGTTCCGGATCAATCATTTCGAGTCAAGCGTCGGTCAAGGTGACGTGTGGCCCGGCCTGATGCCGTTTCAGCGCGCCTCGCGCGCATACAGCGCGAACGCGAAGTCCGCAGGGCGGCCGCTCTCCCGGTCCTTCAGCAGCCGGTCGTCCAGGGTCGCCTCGCCGTCGGCATAGACGTCGCTGCGGCTGGCGCGCAGATTGATCGTCACCGCGTCCTTCTCGCCCTGCAGCCCCAGTGCATAGCGGCGGCCGGACTCCAGCAGGACCAGCGGATGCGAGCTGAAGTCGAAGCTCAGCAGGCCAGCGCCTTGCGGGCGGTAGGCAATGGCCAGCCCCTCGCCGGCGCCGAGCAGTTCGGTGCCTGCTTCCACGTCTCGCAGCGACAGGCGCAACGAGCGCGTGGCGTCGGTCCCGTGGCCGTCGCCCGCGTACAAGCTGAGCCGGCCCAGAGCGATGTCTGCACGCGGCACGAAGGTCTGCACCAGGCGGCTGGCGCCGCCGTCGCGGTTGAAGCCGATGGGCTCGGGTGTCTGCTCGAAAGGTCGGCTGACCGAGGCCAGCGCCGGGCTGCCCGGCCAGGTTTCGGGATAGCCCTGGGCGAACTGCTGGACGGCCACGCGCGGGTCGGTGCGGCCCGGGTCCGGCAGCGCGGGCACCTTGCCGGTGGGCGGCTTGGGTGGCACGCTGATGCCGGCCTCGGTCTGCGTGACGGGCCACATGCGGCCGTCGGCGTCGTAAAAGAGGTACTCCATCGCGACTGAGCGGCGGGAGGTGGCGCCGGTCTCGCCGTTCAGCGTCAGCGCGGCGTTGTGATAAACGAGATAGGACTGGCCCTTGAAGTCGTCGATGACGCCGGCATGGATCGTGAAGCTGTTTTTCACCGCACCGGTCAGCAGGCCCTGGTAGGTCCAGGGGCCGCGCGGGCTGGGCGCGGTGGCATACGACAAATGCTCGAAGAGACCCTGCTGCGCCATGGACGCGTAGGTCATGTAGTACGTGCCCTTGCGCTTGGACAGCCACGGCCCCTCGGTGTAGTTGGGCACCGAGATCTTCTCGATAGGGCCGTCCACCTCGATCATGTTGGCCTTCAGCTTCGCCAGGTAGAGCACCGGGTTGCCCCAGGCCAGCCAGGCGGTGCCGTCGTCGTCGATGAAGACGGTGGGGTCGATGTCACTCCAGCCGTAAGGGCTGGGCGTGGACGCATCCGTGATCAACGCCGTACCGCGTGCATCCTTGAACGGACCCAGCGGGTTGTCGGCCACCGCCACGCCGATGGCCTTGCCGTACTGCGTGTTGTCGTGCTGCACGGTGGTGTAGAAATAAAAGCGGCCGTTGCGTTGCACCACCTGCGCGGCCCAGGCATCGCTCACCGCCCACTTGAAATCGGTGGGCTTCATGACGGTGCCGTGGGCGGTCCAGTGGCGCAGGTCCTTGGACGAATAGGCCAGCCATTCCTTCATCAAGAAGAAGTCGTTGCCCTTGGCTTCGTCGCGACCCACATAGAGGTAGACCGTGTCGCCCACGACCAACGGCGCCGGGTCGGCGGTGAAGCGGTCGCGCAGCACGGGGTTGGCACCTGGCGCCAGTTCGGCGGCCGGAGCGGCGGCACACGTGAAGGCTGCGCAGCAAAGAGCGGTGTGTTGAAGCAGTCTGGCGAGGCGCATGGCTAAGTGAGAACCTTCAATTCGGTTGTGGCGGGTGTGCACATGGGTGGTTTGCGGACTCATCGATCGCCCCCGCGGGCAAAGCAGGGTCATCGCCAGCAACGAGGTCCGCGGGAGAAATGAATGGATTTGCCCTGCGGCATATGACTCCTCCATCCACGCGCGTAATTCACCGGTAAATCAATTCTTGATTAGGCGTTTAATCAATTGGCTAAAATAATTGCGGTCGTGCCGCGCAAGCAATCTTAGTTCGGCCGACGGCCGAACTATCTAGGGAAAAACCTAGCAACCTCCCCGTGTCAAGGGACGATCAGCGGCGTACTTCGAGGACCTGGCAAGCTTCGGCCTTGAACGATGTCGCTTGGGCCGCCCGCTTCATCGTCCGCCTCGACATTCACCCATCAAAGTGCAATCTGTAGGTTCAGCCTCAGTGCAAGGCAATCCTTCAAGTCTCAAGCGCTTGCGAAACCGCACCCAGCCGCGGCAGCGCTGCAAATGGTGCTTCAATGCCATAACGCATCAACCGCGCCGACGCCTTGACACCCACGCACATCGCCGTAGTCGATGACGAAGCCGCCATCACGGAGCTGCTGGCCAACTATCTTGCGGGCCACGGGTTTCGCGCGACCCAGCTGCACTCGGGCCGGGCACTGATTGAAACGATGGCCAGCGATCCACCCGCGCTCGTGCTGCTGGACCTCGGCCTTCCCGGCGAGGACGGTTTGGCCATCGCCCGCCAGCTGCGTGAGCACTGGCGCTGCGGCCTCGTCATCATCACGGGCCGGGGCGATGCGGTCGACAWGGTGGTGGGGCTGGAGGTGGGTGCCGACGACTACGTCACCAAGCCTTTCGACCTGCGCGAACTGGTGGCCCGCATCAAGGCCGTGCTGCGCCGGATCACGCCCGCGCAGCCGGCCGACGCCGCGACGGAGCGTCCCATTGCGGTTGCGGCGCCACCCCACGACGACACCGGGCGGGAATGCCTTGCATTCGACGGCTGGCGGCTGGACCTGGCGGCCCGCCGGCTGACCGACTCGCAAGGCGCCGAGGTCGTGCTGACGGCCGGTGAGTTCGACCTGCTGCAGACCTTCGCCCAGCACCCGGGCCGCGTGCTGTCGCGCGACTTCCTGCTGTCGCAGACGCGTGGCCGCGAAGCCGGGCCTTTCGACCGCACCATCGATGTCCAGGTCGGCCGCCTGCGCAAGAAGCTGGAGCCTCAGGCCGAGACGCCGCAAATCATCAAGTCGGTGCGCAGCGCGGGCTACCTGTTCACGCCGACCGTCGCGTCCGGCGCGACGTGAGCGGTTCATCATGACGCTGCCCACCTCGCTGCCTGGCGGCTTCGACGACCACACCGTCTTTCGCACGCTGTTCGCCGCTTATCCCGACGGCCTGCTGCTGGTCGACGCGGCGGGGCTGATCGTGCTGGCCAATCCGGCCGCCGCCAGCTTGCTCGGGTATGACGTGGAGGCGCTGGTCGGTACCAGCGTGGACGAGCTGGTGCCCGACAGCATCCGGCCACGCCACGCCTCCTACCGCAATGCCTACGCCCACGCGCCGCGCGCCCGGCCGATGGGAACGCAGATGGAGCTGGTGGCCAAGCGGGGTGACGGCTCGGAGGTGATGGTCGAGATCGCGCTCAGCCCGCTGCAAGACCACGGCCTGCCCTTCGTCGTCGCGGCGATTCGCGATATCGGTGCCTATCCGCGCGTCAAGCAGGCGCTGCAGCGCGCGCGCTACAGCGAATGCCTTGCCCAGGTGGGTCGCCTAGCGGTGGATGCGCGTGATCCGCAGCAGTTGCTGCAGCAAGTGCCGGCCATTGCGGCCGAGGCGCTTGGGGTGGAGATGGCGCTGGTATTCCTGCTGGAGAGCAACCGGCTCGAACTGCGGGTCGCCGGCGGCGTGGGCCTGATCGCCGATGAGGCGCTGGGCTCGACCGTTCCCAATCGTGCCGACACGCCGCTGGGTTTCGTGCTGGCGCAGGGGCGCGCTGTGGTGATTGAGGACTTCCGCAGCGAACAGCGTTTTGCCGTGCCGTCCAACTACCTGGAGGCGGGCCTGGTCAGCGCGCTGGCCGTGCCCCTGTCCGACCGCGGGCGTGTGATCGGCGCGTTGAAGGTGCGGTCGCGGCAGTTGAAGCGCTTCGGCGACGACGAGCAACGCTTTCTGGAATCGCTGGCCAATCTGCTGGCCACCTGTCTGCAGCGTGCGCAGACCGAGGAAGCGCTGAACCACGCGCAACGCCTGGAGAGCGTGGGCCAGCTGACTGGGGGCATTGCCCACGACTTCAACAACCTGCTGACCGTCATCCAGGGCAACCTGCAGGTGCTGGAGGAGCTGCCCACCCTGGCGCAGGACGCTGTCGGCCAGCAGCTGGTGAGCGCAGCCATGCGCGCCTCCCGGCGTGGCGCCGAGCTGACCGGCAAGCTGCTGGCGTTCTCGCGCCGCCAGGTCTTGCAGCCCAGCGCCGTCGACGTCCACGCCTTGCTGCATCCCCTGTCGGACATGCTGCGCCGCACGCTGGATCAGCGCATCCACATCAGCGTCGACGTGGCAGCGGACTGCCCCATGACCCTGGCCGACGCGGGGCAGCTGGAGGCCGCCTTGCTCAATATCGCCATCAATGCGCGCGATGCCATGCTGGACGGCGGCCACCTTCGCTTCAGTGCCGCGGAGGCAGAAGCGGGCGCCCTGCCGGCCAGCGTGCGCGATGATCTCGGTCAGGGCCGCTTCGTCTGCATCGCCGTGGCCGACACCGGCACCGGCATGCCGGAGGCGGTGAAGGAACGCGCGTTCGAGCCCTTCTTCACCACCAAGCAGGCCGGCCGAGGCACGGGCCTGGGACTGAGCGCCGTCTACGGCTTCGTCAAGCAGTCGCAAGGGTCCGTCGAGCTGGACAGCACGCCCGGCCAGGGCACGACGATCCGCCTCTACCTGCCGATACCCGGCGGCGAACATGCCGGGCCGCTGGAAGGCGACGTCAGCGGTGATGCTGTGCCTGCGGGCCTGAAGGTGCTGGTGGTCGAGGACGATGCCGAAGTGCGCGCCGTGGCTCAGCATTTCCTGGCCGGCATGGGCTGCGTGCTCAGCGTCTGCGCCAGCGCCGAGCAGGCGCTGCTGCTGCTGACGCCCGACGCCGATTTCGACCTGCTGCTCACCGACATCGCCCTGGGCGCGGGCATGCGCGGCACCGAACTGGCCCGCATTGCGCAGGCGCGCCTGCCAACCTTGGCCATCCTGCTGATGTCCGGCTTCTCGGCGGAGCTGCTCGATGCCGACCGCGAGTCGCCCGCCGACTGGGAGCTGCTGCCCAAGCCTTACAGCCGGGGCCAGCTGGCGCACGCCATCGCTCGAGTGCTCGCCGCTTAATTGGCCACTTAGGCCCCGCGCAGCCGCGCCGCGCGCCGCAGGTCGACGGCATCGGGCTGGGTTCTCGCGGCGGGGCCGCGCTCCAGCCGGAACACACGCAGCGCGGCACTCACCTCGTCGGACTGCGCCACCATCTGCTGTGCCGAACCCGCCAGCTCCTCCACCAGGCCGGCGTTCTGCTGGGTGAATCCGTCCATCTGCTGGATCACCTCGTGCATCTGCGAAATGCCCAGCAACTGCTCCTGCGCGCCGCGGTCGATGTCGCCGATCAGGGTGGCGAAGTTCTCCACCGACTGCAGCGTCGTGTCTATCGTCGAGCGGGCGTTCTCTGTCTGGCGCTCGGCGGCCTGCACCTGCTCGGTGGAGAGCTGGATCAGCTGCTTGATCTCGCGCGCGGCGGTCGAACTGCGCTGGGCCAGCGCACGGACTTCGCTGGCCACGACCGCGAAGCCGCGCCCATGCTCGCCAGCGCGGGCCGACTCCACCGCAGCATTGAGCGCCAGGATGTTGGTCTGGAACGCGATGGTGTCGATGACCTGGATGATGTCGCCGATCTTCTGCGACGAGCGGGCAATGCCCTGCATGGTTTCGGTGACGGCATGGACGACCTTGGCGCTGCGCCGTGACACCTCGGTGAGTTCCGCCGCCACGCCGCTGGCCAGGTGCGTGGTGTCGGTGCTCTGGCGCACGGTGGCGGTGATCTGCTCCATGCTGGCGGCGGCCTCTTCCAGGCTGGCGGCCTGGGATTCGGTGCGATGGGCCAGATCCTGGTTGCCCTGGGCGATCTCGCGGCTGACGCGATTCATCTGATCGAGTTCACCCCGCGTGTCCGACACGAGCGAGCGCATGTTGACCGCCAGCTGCGCCAGCGACAGCTCCAGCCCGCGGCTCTGATGGCTGCCGCTGGCCTCGAGGTTGCGGCTGAGGTCGCCCGCCGCCAGTTGGTTGGCATAGCGCTCGATGTGAACCAGGCCATGGCGCAGGCGCTCGTGCGCCAACGCCGCCAGCGCGCCCGCAGCCAGGGTGACAGCGCCGGCCGCCAGCCAGATGCTCTGGCCAGCCAGCAGCCAGCCCACCGCGCCGACAGCGGCATACGCAGGCACCTGGCTCAGCCATGGCATGGACCCGAGCAGGCGGCCCAGCCGCCCGAGCAGATTGCGGCGCTGCAAGCGGCCGCCGCGCAGCTCATGGATCAGGTGGCCGGCCCGCTGCTCGTCACGCATGCGCGCATACAGCGCCTCGGCCGCCTCAACCTCGGCGCGCGCGGCATGGGAGCGCACCGACATGAAGGCCACCGGCCGGCCGTCTTCCACCAGCGGGGTGACGTTGGCCTGCACCCAGTAGTGGTCGCCGTCCTTGCGGCGGTTCTTCACCATCCCCGACCAGGGCTGGCCCGCCGCGATGGTGACCCACATGTCGCGGAACGCTTCCTCGGGCATGTCGGGATGGCGGATGAGGTTGTGCGGCTGGCCCAGCAGTTCATCGCGCGCATAACCGCTCGCCTCCACGAAGGCGGCGTTGCAATGCAGGATGCGCCCCTTAAGGTCCGTGGTCGAGACCAGGTTGCGGCCGGCGGGAAACTTGTACTCGCGCTGGGTGACGGGCAGATTGCTGCGCATGATGTTCTCCTTGCCGCGAATGGGCGCGGCAGCCAGGTTGAAAGTTGGGCGAGGGACGCCTGTGTTGTGAAGGCAGGTGGTGGCTCAAGCAGCCAGCAGCAACTGCAATGAATCGGCCGGCGCCGGGCGGCCGAAGTGATAGCCCTGCATCTCGTCGCAGCCCTGCTGCTGCAGGTAGTCGCGCTGCTGCGGGGTTTCGACGCCCTCTGCGACCACGCGCAGGTGCAGGCGATGGGCCAGCGCGATGACCGCGTCGACCAGCGCCGCGCCGTCGGGCTGCTCGCCGATGCGGCAGGTGAAGGACTGGTCGATCTTCAGCGCATCGAGCGGCAAATGCTGCAGGTAGGCCAGGCTGGAGTAGCCGGTACCAAAGTCGTCCAGCGACAGCGTCACGCCCAGCGCCTTGATCCGCTTGAGCATGTGGATGCCGGCCTCGGGGTCGGTGATCAGCATGCCCTCGGTGATCTCGATCTCCAGCCACTGCGCGTCGATGCCGTGCTGCTCCAGCGCACGCGCGACGACCTGGTCCAGGTCCCCGGCCGCGAACTGCCGTGCCGCGACGTTGACCGCAACGCGCACGAGCGGCTGGCCCGCATCCGCCCAGGCGCGGATCTGCCGGCAGGCCTCGTCGATGACCCAGGCGCCGATATCCAGGATCAGGCTGCTCTGCTCGGCGACCGGGATGAACTGCCCCGGCGGCACCAGACCGCAGCCATTGCGGTTCCAGCGCAGCAAGGCCTCGGCCCCGGTGACGCGGCCCGTGACCGCATCGACCTTGGGCTGGTAGTGCAGCACCAGCTCCTGGCGCGCCAGCGCACGGCTCAACGCGGCCTCGACCTCCAGCTTGGCAACCGCCTCGGCGTTCATGTTGCTGGTGTAGAAGCAGAAGCGGTTGCGGCCCTGCTCCTTGGCCCGGTACATGGCGGCGTCGGCATCGCGCAGCAGCTCGACCGCGCTGCGGCTGCCGTCCACCGGGTGCAGGCTGATGCCGATGCTGGCCGTCACATAGGCATCCTGTCCGCAGGTCAGCGGCACCGGCGCGGCCAGCGTGGCCAGCAGGTCGCGAGCCAGCGTCGCCACGTCGTTCGGCAAGCCGCAGCCTTCGAGCACCACCAGGAACTCATCGCCGCCAAGCCTGCCCAGCAGGTCATCGGCCCGCAGGCGCGCCTGCAGCCGCGCGGCGACGCAGACCAGCAGCTCGTCGCCCGCCGGATGGCCCAGGCTGTCGTTGACCGTCTTGAAGCCGTCCAAGTCGATGACCATGACCGCCGTGCTCGTGTCGCGGCGCTGGGTGCGCTGCAGCGTCTGCTCCAGCCGCTGCTGAAGCAGCACCCGGTTCGGCAACCCGGTGAGCGGGTCGTAGTGGGCCAGGCGCTCCAGCTGGGCCTCGACGCTCTTGCTGCGGGTGACGTCGGTGAAGACGCCCACGTAATGGGTCACCTGGCCCGCACCGTCATGCACCACGTTCAGGGTCAGCCACTCGGGGTAGACCTCGCCGTTCTTGCGGCGATTCCAGATCTCGCCCTGCCAGCGGCCCTCGGCCCGCAGCGTGGCCCACATCTGCTGGTAGAACTCCGGCGCATGGTGGCCGGACTGCAGCAGCTTGGCGTGTGCACCGACGGCGTCCTCGGCGCTGTAGCCCGTGATGGCGGAGAAGGCGGCGTTGACCGTCTGGATGCAGCAGTCGGCGTCGGTGATCATCACGCCGTCGCGGATGTTCTCGAAGGCCATCGCCCATTGGCGCCAGCGCGCCTGCTCGCGCCGGCGTGCGGTGATGTCGCGGCTGACGCCGAACACACCGATGGTGTGGCCATCCGGGTCGCGCAAGGCGCCCTTGGTGCTCAGGTAGATGCGTTCGCCGTCGGTGGTGTCCAGTGCGGTCTCGATGCTGATCGGACCTGCTGCCAGCAGGGCAGCGCGGTCCTCCGCCATGAGCTGCTCGTCCTGCTTGGCGGGCAGCAGGTGTGCCGTGGTCTTGCCGAGCAGGTTCGCGACACTGGTGCCCAGCAGTCGACCCACCTCGCCGTTGGCGAACAGGTAGCGGCCCTGCAGGTCCTTGGCGTAGATGGCATCGGTCGAGCCGTCGGTGATGGCTTCGAGCAGGCGCCAGGCGCGCTGCTTCTCTGCCTGCTCCGCGTCCTGCAGCTGCGCGGCGCGGCGATCACGGCGCAACAGCAGCGCATACAGCAGCAGGCCGGTGATGAGCACGAAGGCCATGCCCTTGTCGCGACCGATGTCGGTCAGCGTGGCCATATCGGGTGCCATCGCCTGCAGGAGACTGTCGGAATAGATGATCCACGCGCTGCCCAGCGCGGCGTAGATGATGGCCACCCATGCGGGCTGGCCGTTCGATGCGGCCGAGGCGCGCGGCGGGGGTGCAGGCTCGGCGTCTGCGGCCGATGTCTGCGAGTAGGTCTGCTCGTTCATGCATGACTCCCTGGGTGCTTGTCGCTCGGCGTGCAGCCAAGCCGGCCGGGCTACTGCAAGGTGTGGCCCACGGGTGTCAGGCAGCGCTGGATGAAGGCCTCGAGCCGGCTTGCGTCGGGAATGCTGATCTCGCGGCGGCCCTTCTCGGGGAAGCAGATCAGCTGCTGGCGCACCAGCTTGGAGAGCGCGCGGCTGACAGTTTCCAGCGTCATGCCCAGGTAGTTGCCGATCTCGGCGCGGGTCATGCACAGCGTGATCTGGTCCGTGCGCAGGCCGCGGCGGGCCAGGCAGTCGGCCCAGTAGCGCAGGAAGTCGGCCACGCGGGCGTCGGCGGGCAGCRTGCAGACCGACATCATGGA